>JAJZZU010000156.1 GCA_021797365.1 Pseudomonadota bacterium
TGGCGCAACTCGACAAGGTCCCGGTGCGCGAACTCCTGGATCTCCCGTTCCTGGCGCGCGAGGAAGGCTCGGGAACCCGCGAGGTAATCAGCGACTATCTGGCGCACAACGCGCTGCAATGGCACGATCTCAATCTCAGCATGGAGTTTGGCAGCCCCGAATCGGTCAAGAGTTCGGTGGAGGCCGGCCTGGGCGTATCCATCGTCTCCAAAGCGACGGTGGCAAAGGAGTTGCGACTGGGCACCCTGGTCGCCCTGCCCCTCGATCCGCCCATCGATCGCCCATTCTCCTTCGTCTATCAACGCCAGAAGTTCCGCTTGCGGGCGGTGGAGGAGTTCATGCGCTTTGCGCATGCGCACTGTGAGCGGCAAGGCGGCGTCGAGCCGGTGGCCAAGGCACAGGCCTCATGAAGCAATTCGCGGTCGTTCAGCACACCTATTCCGAATTCCTGGGGCTGATCGAAAATCAACTCGAGAAGCGCGACATCGGCTTTGCCTATTTCCGGCCGTTCGTGGGACAGGACCTGCCGGGTAGTGCCGGTCAGTTCGATGCCCTGTTCATGCTCGGAGGTCAGGCCCCGCCCGGCGATCATGACCAAAACCCCTGGCATGATGATGAGTTGCGGCTGATCGGGATATTTCGCGATGCGCGCCGGCCCATGGTGGGGCTCGGCTACGGGGCCCTGGTGCTCGCCGAGTATGAGGGCGCGCTCCTGAGTCCGGAGCCGTTTCACAATGCCTACTGGACGATAGCCCACAAGACCCCGGCCGGGGAGGCGGACGCCTTGGCCCAGGCGGTGGACGGCCGGCCGGTGCTGGTGATGGCCAATGGGGCCGCGACCCTGCCTGCGGGTATGGAGCCCATCGTGGTCGACGATAACGGCCGCTGGATCGCGATCCGCCCCGACCCCCTGGCCTATGGCCTGTTGTTTCGTCCGGAATTAAAGCCTGGGATGATCGAGGATATGATCATGGAGGCCAAGCGCAAGACGCCGCCCGACATCGGCGAGTTGTTGGCCGAGGCGCGCCGGCATTGGGGGGATACGCAGCGCACGACAGACCAGGTGATCGTGGCGCTCGTAAAGGAGCTGGATTTGATGAGGGAGCGGCGCAAGATGCCGGTCTTCCGATTGAATATCGGTGAGTAGCCGTGGATCGCTTCGAGAAACGTCTGCTGGCGGTGGTGCGCGATCTTCCGGACGAGGGCCAGGAGCAGGTCCTGGCGTTCGCCGAATTTCTGCACGTGCGGCTCGGCGGCGCAAGGCCTGCGGCGCCCTCCGAGCCCCTGCCGATCCCGCGGCCCGAGGAGGAGAGCGTGGTGCGCGCCATCAAGCGACTGGCGGCGAGCTATCCCATGCTGGATCGCGGAAAGATGCTAAACGAGACCTCCACCCTGATGGCTCAAAATGTCATCGGGGGGCGGCCGAATGCGGAGGTAATCGACGACCTGGAGATACTCTTTAGGACGCATTTCGAGGCCTACCAGGCGTCCAAGACTTAAGCCCGGGGCCGCGCCTCTGGTACACTCCATCGCCCTATGCCGACACGTGTGAAGATTTGCGGGATCACCAGGCCCTTGGACGCCGCGGCCGCGGCCGCGGCCGGCGCCGATGCCATCGGTCTTGTGTTTTATGGGCCGAGTCCGCGCCACGTCACTCTCGATGCCGCACGGGCGATCGTGGCCGCGCTGCCCCCGTTCGTGACGTGCGTCGGGCTGTTCGTCGATGCCGCGCCCGAGGAGATCGAGGCGGTGTTGCGGGATGTGGCGCTGGATGTCTTGCAGTTTCATGGCCGGGAGACCCCGGAAGAGTGTCAGCGTTATGGCCGGCCGTACCTTAAGGCGATCGCCATGACGGAGGGGGTGGATGTGCGCGCGGCCGAGGCGCGTTATGCATCCGCCCAGGGCCTACTGCTGGATACCCATCAAAAAGGGCGCCCCGGCGGGACCGGACAGGTCTTCGATTGGGGGCGGATCCCAGGTGATCTCGGCAAGCCCGTGATTCTGGCGGGCGGCCTGTCCCCGGCGAATGTGGCGGCGGCCATCGATCAGGTCCGGCCCTACGCAGTCGATGTCAGCGGCGGTGTCGAAAGCGCGCCGGGGATCAAAGACGAGCGGCGCATGCGCGAATTCTGCCGCTACGCAAAAGGAGAAGTATGAGTTACGAACAGCCGGATGAGCGCGGGCACTTCGGGCCTTACGGGGGCCGTTTCGTGGCCGAGACCTTGATGGGCCCGCTCGCCGATCTCGAGCGCGCGTACCGTGCGGCGCGTGTCGACCCGGCCTTCCAGGCGGAGCTTGCCGCCGATTTCCGGGATTACGTGGGACGGCCGTCGCCACTCTACCTCGCGGAGCGCTTGACCGCGCACGCACGCGGCGCGCGTATCTATCTTAAGCGCGAGGACCTGAATCATACCGGCGCTCATAAGGTGAACAATACGATAGGCCAGGCCTTGCTGGCGCGGCGCATGGGTAAGAAGCGCCTGATCGCCGAGACCGGGGCCGGCCAACATGGGGTGGCGACCGCCACCGTGGCCGCCCGCCTGGGGCTCTCGTGCGTCATCTACATGGGTGCCGAGGACATCGCACGTCAGGCCCCCAACGTCCGACGCATGCGTCTTTTGGGGGCGGAGGTGGTGAGCGTGACGCTCGGCTCACAGACCCTGAAGGATGCCATGAACGAGGCCATGCGCGACTGGGCGACGACGGTCGACGAGACCTTTTATGTGATCGGGACGGTGAGCGGGCCCCATCCCTATCCGGCCATGGTGCGCGACTTCCAGGCGGTGATCGGGCAGGAGGCCCGCCGCCAGTTCCTGGAGCGCGAGGGGCGGCTGCCGCACGCGCTGGTGGCATGCGTGGGCGGCGGCTCCAACGCCATCGGGCTTTTCCATGCGTTCCTGGATGATGCCGAGGTCGCCCTTTATGGCGTCGAGGCGGCGGGCAAGGGGCTGGCCTCGGGCCGGCACGCGGCGCCGCTGACGGCCGATAGCGGGCGCGGGGTACTGCATGGGGCGCGCAGCTATCTCATGTTCGATGAGGATGGGCAGATTCGCGACACACACTCGATCTCCGCGGGCCTCGACTATCCGGGCGTGGGGCCGGAACATGCGTGGCTGAAGGATAGCGGGCGGGCGCGGTACGTGGCGGTCGATGATGACGCGGCGCTGACCGCGTTTCATACGCTCACGCGCCTCGAGGGCATCCTGCCGGCGCTGGAGTCGAGTCATGCACTCGCCTATGCGCAGACCCTGGCGGCGGGTCTCGGGCCGGAGGCGGCGCTGATCGTCAATCTGTCGGGTCGCGGGGACAAGGATGTGGAGACCGTGGCGGCCTACGAGGGGGCAAAGACGTGTCGCGCATAAAGGACACGTTCGCGGCGCTTGCCGGCACGCGCGCGGCCCTGATCCCGTTTATCACCGGTGGCGACCCTACGCTGTCGGCGACCGTGCCGCTCATGCATGCCCTGGTGCGCGCAGGCGCCGATGTGATCGAGGTCGGCATGCCGTTTTCCGACCCCATGGCCGATGGTCCGGCGATTCAGATGGCCCATCAAAGGGCGCTCGCCGCCGGCGCTACCACCCGCGCCATCATCGAGCTGGTGGCGGCGTTCCGGCGCGACGATGCGCGCACGCCGGTGATCCTCATGGGTTATGTGAATCCGGTGGAGACCATGGGTTACGGTGTCTTTGCACGGGCTTGCCAGGCGGCCGGTGTCGATGGCGTGTTGCTTGTCGATATGCCCCCTGAGGAGGCCGGAGATTGGCGCGCCGAGGCCTTGCGCGCCGGCCTCGATACGATTTTTCTGCTGTCGCCGACGACGTCGGTGGAGCGTCTTGCCGTGATCGGCGCGGCATCCACGGGCTTCCTCTACTATGTAGCCTTGAAGGGGGTCACCGGGGCGAGTCACCTGAATGTCGCGGAAGTCGCCGCGCGGCTTGCCGTCGTGCGCAAGAGCGCGGCCCTTCCGGTGGGCGTGGGCTTCGGGATTCGTGATGCGCGCTCGGCGGCTTTGGTGGGGCGCTTCGCCGACGCTGTCATCGTCGGCAGCGCGATCGTGGAAAAGATGGCCGCCTCGGCATCCACGGAGGCAGCGATCGCCGATACCGAGGCCTTCGTGCGCGATCTGCGCGCGGCCCTCGTGCGCCGCGAGGGTCTGTCGTCATGAGCTGGTTCGACAAGCTTCTGCCCCCGAAGATCAAGAGCCGGGGGGTGGCGAAGAAGGCCGTACCCGAGGGCTTATGGAGCAAATGCCCAGCGTGCGCCAACGTCTTGTATCACGCCGAGATCGAAAAGAACGTGGGCGTGTGCCCGCGTTGCGACCACCATATGCGCATATCGGCGCGCAAGAGGCTCGCCGCCTTCCTCGATGCCGGGGATCATCCGGAGATCGGTGCCGATCTTGCGCCCACGGATTTCCTCAAGTTCAAGGACAGCAAGCGTTACAAGGACCGTCTCGCCGATGCCGTGAAGACCACCGGGGAGTCGGATGCGCTGGTCGTGATGCAAGGGCGCCTGCAGGGGTTGCCGCTGGTGGCTGCGGCCTTCGAGTTTGCGTTCATGGGCGGCTCCATGGGCTCGGTGGTCGGCGAGCGCTTCGTGCGCGGCGTGGATACCTGCCTTGCCGAGCGCTGGCCCTTCGTCTGTTTCGCGGCCAGCGGCGGCGCGCGTATGCAGGAGGGGCTGACCTCGCTCATGCAGATGGCCAAGACCAGCGCGGCGCTGGCGCGCATGGCCGATCAGGGGCTGCCCTTTATCTCGGTGCTCACCGACCCGACGATGGGAGGGGTATCGGCAAGCTTCGCCATGCTCGGGGATGTGATCATAGGCGAGCCCAAGGCCCTGATCGGCTTCGCGGGTCCGCGCGTGATCGAACAGACCGTGCGCGAGACCCTGCCGGAGGGCTTTCAGCGATCGGAGTTCCTGCTCGACCACGGCGCGATCGACATGATCGTGCATCGCCACAAGCTGCGCGAGACGATCGCCAGACTGTTGTCGATCATGACCAATAGGCCGCTTGTCGCCCATACCACCAACGCGTTGCACAAAGACATCTGAATCACGAAACCCTTCAAGAATGGCTGGTCTACATAGATCGCCTCCACTCCCATGCTATCGATCTCGGATTGCAGCGGGTGCGCGCGGTCTATGAGGGCATGACGCCCCTGTCATGCCCGGTCATCACCGTCGGCGGGACCAACGGGAAGGGTTCGACATCCGCCATCCTGGAATCCTTTTATCGGGCGGCGGGCTATCGCACCGGCGCCTATTTCTCGCCGCACCTCATACGCTACAACGAGCGGGTGCGCGTCAATGCCGAGGAGGTCACCGACGAGGCCTTGTGTCAGGCGTTTGCCGCAGTCGAGGAGGCGCGCGACGCGACGCCCCTGACCTACTTCGAGTTTGGCACACTGGCCGCACTGTGGCTGTTTGCGCAAACCGGTGTCGAGGTGGCGATTCTGGAGGTGGGGCTCGGCGGCCGCCTCGATGCCGTCAACATCGTCGATGCCGATGTGGCGGTGGTGGTCTCGGTGGGCACCGATCACAAGGACTGGCTGGGGCCGGACCGCGAGACGATAGGGCGCGAGAAGGCTGGTATCTTTCGTGCCGGGCGCCCGGCCATCATCGGCTTCGACGTGTCGGAGTCGGTGGCGCGCGAGGCGCACCGCATGAATGCGCGTGCCGTGATCGCGCGCCGGGATTTTCACTATGAAGAATCGCCATGGGCGTGGCGTTTCCTGAGTGCCGCGCGCGCCTGGGATCTTCCCTATCCGGCCCTGCGCGGGCGCTATCAGTTGGCCAATGCCTCGTGTGCGCTGGCCGCGGCCGAGGCCCTGCCGGGGCTTACGCTGACCGCCCAGGATGTGCGCGCGGGGCTGCAGGCCGTGCGTCTGGCCGGGCGCTTTCAGACCCTGCCGGGACCCGGACCGCGCGTCGTCCTCGATGTGGCCCATAATGCCGAGGCGGCGCATACGCTCGCGCTTACCCTAAACGAGCAGCGCGTGGCGGGGCGTACGCTGGCGGTTGTGGGTATGTTCAAGGACAAACCGATAATCGAGGTCTTTGAGGCCCTCCGAGGGTCATTCGACGGCTGGTTCCTGGCATCCTTGGACGATCCGCGAGGGGCCGATGCGGTGTTCCTGGAAGCGGCCCTGCGGACGGCAGGCGTGACCCCCGACGGGCTCTATGACGACCCGGTGGAGGCCTACACGGCAGCCCTGGGGTGCGCCCGAGATGACGACCGGGTGGTCGTTTTTGGGTCGTTCAAGACGGTCGGTGCTATACTCGCCCTCATGCAGGACCGGAGAGGAGGCGGTGGGGGAGGACGGGTCGTTTGATGCCAAGCGCAGAATCGTGGGCGCCGCGATTCTCGTGACCGTGGCGGTCGTGGTCCTGCCGATACTGTTACAGCGGCCGCCATCGGCG
>JAJZZU010000157.1 GCA_021797365.1 Pseudomonadota bacterium
GGAGGTTGGACGGAAAACTGTATCGCCTGGGGCTTGGTGCTCAAGGAATAGCGGCCTCCCTTTGCTTCGATATCGTCGATGGAACGTCGGTTTCGACCCCCACGAGGCGGCCGCGTAAGGAATTGGGTCGGACCTCCAGAATTTCAACCGTGGCGAAACGGCCGACCAGATCCTGGCCATCGCCCGGAAAATTCACGACGCGATTGTTCGCGGTCCGTCCCGAGAGATCGCCACGCCCGCGCGGGGCGTGGCGGTCGATCAGGATCGTCTCGATGCGTCCGATCATGGCGCGGCTGATGGCGGCAGCGTGCTCGAGATTTCGCGACTGTACGCGCGCCAGGCGCTCGGCCTTCACCGACGCCGGTACATCGTCTGCAAACGCCGCAGCCGGCGTGCCCGGCCGCGGGCTGTAGGCAAAACTGTAGGACAAATCAAAGCGCATCTCCTCGATCAGCGCCATGGTCGCCGCGAAATCCTCATCAGTCTCCCCCGGGAAACCGACGATGATATCGGTCGAGAGACTGATGTCGGGCCGCACGCACCGTAGCCTTTCGATCTTGTCGCGATATTCGGCCACCGTATATCCGCGCTTCATGCGCGCGAGAATCCTGTCCGACCCACTTTGCACCGGCAGATGGAGATGGCTTACGAGCTTATCCTCGGCGGCAAAGGCATCGAGCAAGGTGTCCCCGAACTCCAGCGGGTGGGAGGTCGTGAAGCGGATGCGCCCGATCTCCTCGATGTGCGCGATATACCCTATGAGAGTCGCGAGATCGGCCATGCGTCCGTCGCGGCGACGGCCCTGGTAGGCATTCACATTCTGGCCGAGCAGCGTGACCTCGCGCACCCCTTGCAGGGCAAGCGCGGCAATCTCTGCCAAGACATCGTCGAACGGGCGACTGAACTCCTGGCCGCGGGTGTAGGGCACCACGCAAAAACTGCAGTACTTGCTGCACCCCTCCATGATCGATACAAATGCCCGCGGCCCGTCGGCGCGCGGCTCCGGGAGATTGTCGAACTTCTCCATCTCCACGAACGCAATGTCGACACGCGGTTTCCTGGCGCGCGCGTCGGCGAGCAGCGCCGGCACGCGATGGAGTGTCTGGGGCCCGAATACGAGATCGACATAGGGCGCGCGCCGGCGAATCTCCTCGCCCTCTTGGCTTGCCACACACCCTCCGACGCCGATTACGACCCCCGGACGCATGGCCTTCCATTCGTTCAGGCGGCCGAGGTCGGAGAACAGCTTTTCCTGGGCCTTCTCGCGCACCGAGCAGCTGTTTACGAGCAGGACATCGGCGTGCGCCGGGTCGTCCACACGCACCAGCCCGTGGGTCTCCCGCAAAAGGTCCGCAAGCCGGGCCGAGTCGTACTCGTTCATCTGACAGCCGTAGGTCTTGATATAGACAGCGCCCGCCATTCCCGCTCCTTGAAGTGGGATTTACAATACCGACCTTGCGAGGGAATTACCACCCACGAAGACGATGGGCGGGAAAACCGGGCGCGGCGGCGCCGGTCCATGGCCCGGCGCCGCCGGCAGGCCGAGCGCTCGGCCGAGGGTCTAGATCAGCGTATAGGTCCCGTGGATCTCAGGGCGCAGCACGCGGCGACTACCGGCGTACTCACAGAGCACGTCGCCGGCCCCAAGACCCAGGGCCTGGCGATTCTCCCCAACCCCCGCGGGGATTGCCTGCTCGGTCAGGAAACAGGCCTCATAGCGGGCCTCGTCGCGCACCGGCTCATCGCCCACAAACAACGCCGCAAGCCGCGATCCGGATGGATTTTCGAGCTTCACATAGGCGCGCAGTCCGAGGGCGCGCTTGACGTAGCCGCCCATCTGCGAAAAGGGATCGGCAGCAAAGGTGCGCTCCAGGTTTTGCTCCAGGAGTGTGCGCAATTCAGCGCCGGTCAGGGTGACTGCGGAGACCGGCGGGTTCATGGGAACCCAGTCCCGCAAGGCGCCACGGGTGACCGGGCCGGCGGGGATCGGTGCACCGTAACGCCAGGCATTGGTGAACGCGAGCGGGACGCCGGTCTTGGCGCGAATCGCCGCCAGCAGGAGGTTGTCGGCGGTCGACTCCCACATGGCAAAACGATCGAAGCCGCCCGCGGCCTCGGCTTGCACCGCATCGCGCTCCTCCCGGTAGGGACGCAACGCCTCGCTCACGGCATCGGCCATGGCCGCGTCCGGGACGATCCCCGCCGCCACGCAGACGAGCTCGTGGCGATAGTCCCTGATCCTCCCACCCTCCACGCTCAGGTCCAGGCGCCCGAGAAACGAGCCTTGCGCCCCCGACTGGATGACCAGCGCGCCGCCGGCGCGCATAGGCGCAAACAACCGGTTATGGGTATGCCCGCTCAGGCACACATCGATACCCGAGGTCATGCCCAGCAGCTTGAGATCCTGCGGCAGACCGAGGTGCGACAACAACACCACGAGATCGACCTTGTCATCACGCCTCAGGCGCGCGGCAAGCGGCCCTATGACCTCCAGGCCCAAAGTAAAGAACGCGCCCTCGCTAAACGATGCCGGCATGGTCTTGTCGACGATATTACTGGCCACGCCGATGACGCCCACGCGGCAATTGCCGACCTCGAAGACCTCGTAGGGGGAAAATAAAGACGCCCCGGAGCGTTCGTCGTAGACGTTGCAGGCCAGCACCGGGTAGTCAAGGGCGCGCGCCCGGTCCTGGAACCCCTTGGGGCCGTAGGCGAACTCCCAGTGACCGGTCATGGCGGCGATCCCGAGCCTGTTCAAGAGCGGGGGCAAAAGCGCACCGTGGGTCGCTACCGCCGGCCAGGTGCCGTGCAGGGTGTCGCCACAATCGAGAAACAAGACCGGCGCCGTTCGCCGCCACCGGCTCAGCAGTGTGGCGATGCGCGCATAGCCGCCAGCGTTCCGGTATACCGTGCCGCCGGCGCCGGCAAACGCCTCGGGATGCTCATACAGATAGGCATGGCTATCGTTGATCTGTACTAGGGTAATCTCGGCCATGGCCCCATGCTGCCCCACACCGACCCCCGCGCCATCGGCCTTTACGCCGAGCCGCGAGATCAGGAGGCGCCGGTATCCTTCAAGGGGATACGTCGCACCTCGACCGGTGCCCCGCTGCCGGTGTCGAAGGTCACGGCGGCCTCGAGGCCGGCGCGCGCGATGCGCTCCGGGTCCGACTCGCGGTCGTAGACCGCATGCATCGCCCCCAGCGCGTACTGTTCGCCGGAGCCGAAGGCATAGAACTTGGTGTATTCGAGGACCGTCCGCTTGGAGCACACCCCGAAGATCCCGTGGGCATTGGCGATCAGGAGGCTCACCTGCATAGATTCAAAGGCCTCCTCGCCATTGTCCCCATCGAGCCTCAAGAAATAATGGTCCTTCAAGATGGCATGCAGCTGCAGGCTCGTCTTATAGATGTCATTCACATCCTTGAACGAACGCCGACAGGAGGTCTCCTGGAAGATGTTGCGGAGCGCCATGTCCATGGCGGCATGCCCGGTCACGGCAAGCCAGCTATGATCGACCCGTATGAGCTTGCTCGCGTTCTTGATGAAATCGGCGGATTCGCGCTGATCACCATATGTGCCCAGGGTATCGGCGCCGATCACCGCCGCATCGCCCTTGCGCACCACTACTATCGTTGTCATAGCGCCCGCCCTGCGAAACCCGTCAGCGCGATCATTGGACACGCCCCCACGCGCCGCGGGCCACTTTGACCCGGGGCCGACCCCCTTATACTATGGGCACAGTATACGGTCGCCTTCAGCCCATGAGCAATCCATCGGACCAACCGATCTCCCCGCCGCCCGAGGACCGCGCCCGCCGCGCGCAGGAACTCTTGCGCGCGTGCGTGCACTGCGGTTTTTGCAACGCCACATGCCCAACCTACACCCTGACCGGCGATGAGCGCGAAGGCCCGCGCGGCCGCCTCTACCTCATGAAAGACCTACTGGCGGGCAACGCCGGCGGCGCCGATCTCGAGCCGCTCAGCCATTGCCTCAGCTGCCGCTCCTGCGAGACCACCTGTCCTGCGGGGGTCCATTACAGTGAGATACTCGACACGGTACGCGAGCGCACCCAGGAGCAGCGGCCGAGGGGACAACGCGTCCTGGACCACCTCTCGATGGTGGCGCTCTCTGCGCGCCGGCCGCTGGCGGCGATCATGGGCGGCGCGCGGCGCCTGCGACCATTCGCCCCCAAGGCCTTGAGGCAGCGTGTGTTGCCGAGCACCCGTGGGCTCGAGTGGCCGGCGGTGCGCCACGCCCGCCGCGTCGGATTGCTCGTGGGCTGTGTTCAACCGGCGCTGCGTCCAGACCTCGACATCAAGGCGGCGCTCGTCCTCGATCACCTCGACATCAGTGCGCAGCAGGTGGGGCCAAGCTGCTGCGGCGCGCTCCCCTACCACCTTCACGCCCATGACGACGGCCGGTCGACGGCACGGGCGACGCTGACCCTGGCCGAGGCCGGCGATTGGGAGGGTCTGACTAGCACCGCCAGCGGATGCACGGCGTTTCTGAAAGACTATCCACGACTCTTTCAGGACACGGATGCCGCGGGACGCGCCCAGGCGTTCGCCGCCACCGTGACCGATATCGCCGCGTGGATCGATCCCGCGCGCCTGCCGCGCGTGCCGGAGCAACAGCAACGGCGTATCGCCTGGCATGCCCCGTGCAGCCTGCAGCATGCCCTGAAGGAGGCCGGACGCGTGGAGGCCATCCTGCAGGCGCTGGGCCACACGCTCGTCCCGGTCGCCGACGGCGCGCTGTGCTGCGGTTCAGCGGGACCCTACTCCGTGCGTCATCCGCGTCTGGCCACGGCCCTCGGCCGGCGCAAATGGCAGGCCTTGACGGGCGCCGATCCGGAGATGGTCGTAACCGCCAACATCGGCTGCCAGCAGCATCTGGCGCGCCACGGCGATCGTCCCGTGCACCACTGGCTGGATCTCGTCTACGATGCGCTCACCAATCGGGATAGAGTCGGCCGCGATTGAGGATGGCGTGCGGGTCCATGGCCGCCTTGATACGCGCCATGAGCGCCATGGTCGCAGGGGCGATCGGCGCCCACGGACCCTGGCTGCGATCGCCCCCCATGAGGCGCATAGCCTGTCCACGCCAGCGCGCGGCATACTGGAAGACCGGCCCGGGATCTCCCGAAAGCCGCCAGAGGCGCTGCGTGCCCGCCCAGTCGATCAAGGTCTCGGGCTCCCAGGGCGCGTCCGAGGGGACAAGCAGGCGCCACAGATCGCCCGGTGGCGCGAATAACGGCCCACGCAGGTCACGCATATCCGTAAAAAACGCGGGCTTTCCCGTCTCCCCACCGACGATCCGGCGCGCTGCCGCCACCCGCTCCTCACGCCCCGCCAGACGCACATGCAATGTCCCGCCGACATAACAGGCGCCAGTTACCGGTAAGGCACCCTCCCAGCGCCTCAAGGCGGCGTGTGCCGCGTGCCAGTCGAGGACGAGGTCACGCACCTCCTCGACCTCGGCGCGCCGGGTCAGGCGCAGACTGGTATCCAGGAGCAGTCCGAGCGTTCCGTAAGCCCCGACCATGAGCCGCGCGACATCGAAGCCGGCGACGTTTTTCAGGACCTGTCCGCCGAACCGCAGGATCTCGCCGGTTCCCGACACGATGCGCACGCCAAGCACCGCATCGCGCAATGCCCCGCTATAGGGGCGCGAAGGACCGGTGAGCCCGATCGCAAGCGCCCCGCCGATGGTGGAGGTCGCGTCAAGGCGTGGAACATCGACCGCCAGCGCCTGCTGCTCCCGCCCCAGAATCTCCTCGAGGGTGGCGACAGGCGTGCCGGCGCGAACCGTTACCACGAACTCGGCCGGGTCGTACTCCACGATACCGGCGTGCCCTGCCACCGAAAGCGGCGCCCCGGTCGGTTGCCGTCCCAACGCCCGGCGCGTCCCGCCGCCGACGATCTCGATGGGGGTACCGGCGTCGTAGGCGGCACGCACCGCCTCGGCAAGCGCCTGGGCGCTGTCATTGTCCCTCATGCGCCCCTCGCGCGCCTGACGGCGCTCGTGATGACGACCGACCTCATCCTAAAACCGTTCGAGGCGCGAGAACGGCAGACGCCCCCCGTGGACATGCATGCCCCCAGGCTCCACGCATCGCGCCGGCGTGGGCACGGCCTTGCCCGGGTTCAGCAAATGATGTGGGTCGAACGCAGACTTCAGGGCATGAAAGACCGCGAGTTCAGCGGCCGAAAACTGCGCGCACATGCCGTCGAGCTTTTCGACGCCGACCCCGTGTTCGCCGCTGATCGTGCCTCCATGCCGCAGACAAAGCCGCAAAATCTCGGCGCCCAGGGCCTCGACCTGCTCGAGTTGTCCCGGGATCGCCGCGTCGTACAGGATCAACGGATGGAGATTCCCGTCACCGGCATGAAAGA
>JAJZZU010000158.1 GCA_021797365.1 Pseudomonadota bacterium
GTATGCGATCCGCGAGGTTACCGGCGGCGCCCCCCAGGACCAACATCAGGGCCACCACGGTCAGCCGGTCGCGCCGCCCCCCGCGCGCGAGAAATATGACGATACCGGCCACAATCGCCACCGCCACGGCGATAAAAAGGATATTCTGCCAGCCGCTCGCGTTGCTCAGAAACCCGAATGCCGCCCCGCGATTGTAGACCAGGACCAGGTTCAGGAAACTGGTCACATGCACGGATCCCCGCGACAGGTAGCGTACCGCCTCGGCCTTGCTCCATTGATCGAGCACAAACACCGCGACCGCGATCAGGAGATAGCCCAGCATTAGGCGTACCTCCGCGCCCTTGGGCTGCCGGCAAGCATGTCGTGGCAGCGCCCACAAAGCATCGGGTGATCCGCGAAGCGCCCGACCTCGGGCCTATGATGCCAGCAGCGCGCGCATTTGGCATGGGGCGAGGGTTGAACCACGATACTGAGATCCGCGCGGGTGGTCGCGACCGCGGCCTCGGGGCACGATACTGCCGTATGCAGGCGGGCATCGGATGTGATGAAGAGGTAGCGCAGCTCGTCTGTCAATTCGGCAAGCCGCGCGTGCAGATCAGACCCCGCATAAAGGTCGAGCTCAGCGTCCAGCGACGACCCGACCGCCCCGCTTGCCCGCAGCCGCTCGAGCTCCGGCCCCACCGCCTGACGCAAATCGAGGAGCAAGGACCAGAACGCGAGATCCGCGGGGGCGTCAGCGGAGGCCTCCATATCGTGCCAGGTATTCAGAAAGACGCTCGCGGCACGCTTGCCGGGCGCGTATCGCCACACCTCTTCGGCCGTGAAGCTCAGGATTGGCGCCATATGGCGCACCAGGACCTCGAGCATATGCCACAAAACGGTCTGCGCCGAGCGTCGCTCACGACTGGACGCGGGCGAGGTATAGAGCCGGTCTTTCAGGACATCGAGATAGAAGGCACCAAGATCGACCACGCAAAAGTGGTGCAGCCGCTGATAGACGATATGGAACTGGAAGTCTTCATAGGCCTCGCGCAGTGACTGGTCGAGGTCGGCGGTACGCGCCAGCGCCGCGCGGTCCAGCACCAGGAGGTCCGTGGGCGTGAGTGCATCGCAGTCGGGATCGAACCCGGCGAGGTTGGCGAGCAGGTAGCGCGCAGTGTTCCGCAACCGCCGGTAGGCCTCGGTGATACGCTTTAGGATCTCCGGCGACAGCGACATCTCGGCGCGATAATCGGTGGCCGCGATCCATAGCCGCAAGACATCGGCCCCCAGGGTCTTTGTGATCTCCTGGGGCTCTATGCCGTTGCCGCGGGATTTCGCCATCTTCTGTCCCTGGGCATCGACCGTGAATCCGTGCGTCAGCACCGCCTTGTAAGGGGGCTCACCGGAATCCGCAACCGAAGTGAGGAGGGATGACTGAAACCAGCCACGATGCTGATCGGAGCCCTCCAGATAGAGGTCGGCGGGATGCGCGAGATCCGGCCGCACGGCGAGCACGCAGGCATGCGTGGAACCGGAGTCGAACCACACATCCAGGACATCGCGCACCGCCTCGTAATCCGCAGCCTCGGCGCCGAGCCATGCCGAGACCGGGCGCTCGAACCAACCGTCCACGCCCTCGACCTCGACTACGCGCGCGACCTCCTCCAGGAGCGCATCGGTGCGCGGATGGAGTTCGCCGGTCTCTTTGTGCAGGAAAAATGGGATGGGCACGCCCCACACGCGCTGACGCGAGATGCACCAGTCGGGGCGGCCGGCGACCATCTGCGCGATGCGCTGCTCCCCCCAGCCCGGCATCCAGCGCACCCGACCGATGGCTGCAAGCGCATCGCCGCGCAGGTTCGCGGCATCAAGCGAGATGAACCACTGGGCGGTGGCCCGGAAGATGATCGGCGTCTTGTGGCGCCAGCAGTGCGGATAGCTGTGCGTAATGGTGTCCACGGCCCACAGCGCCCCGCGCTCGCGCAGCACATCGACCAGGCGCTGCGAGGCCTCGGCGACGCCAAGGCCCTCCACGAACGGTGTGCCGGGCAGGAATCGGCCATCCGCGCCGACCGGGCCCTCGACCGGCAGGACCTCGCCGCTTCCGCGCCCATAGGCACGCGCCGCCTGATAATCCTCTTCGCCATGAGCGGGCGCGATATGCACAAGCCCGGTGCCGGCCTCGGTGGTGACATGCGCACCCTCGATCACGGGCAGCGAGCGGTCCAGAAACGGGTGGCGTAACCGCAAACCGGTGAGCGCCGACCCGCGAACATCAAGTCCGGTCGGCGTATTCGCAAATCCATAGCGCGCCGCGACCACGTCGGCCAATTCCTCGGCCACCAACCAGTAATCGCTGCCGGCCGACAGGATACGGTAGACGATCCCGCCATGCACCGCCACCGCGCGATTGGCCGGCAACGTCCAGGGGGTCGTCGTCCAGATCGGCAGATGCACCGCACCAGGACGCGCCGGGACGCCCACACGCCGCCAGAAGTCGCCGGTGTCGATCACCGCGAACGGTACGTCCACGGCCAGCGAGCGGTGCTCGGCATAGTCGACCTCGGCCTCGGCCAGGGCCGATCGGCAATCGAGACACCAATGCACCGGCTTTTCACTGCGGTAGACGTGGCCGCGCGCGCGGATGCGCGCGAGCTCACGCACGATACCGGCCTCGAACCCGAAATCCATGGTGAGATAGGGGTGCGCGAAGTCCCCGAACACGCCTAAGCGGACGAAGTCGCGTTTCTGGCCGGCCACCTGCTTGGCGGCATAGTCACGGCACGCCTTACGGAAGGCGCGGGCGTCGACATCACGCCCGCAACGTCCCACGGTCTTCTCCACGGCGAGCTCGATCGGCAGGCCATGGCAATCCCAGCCCGGGACATAAGGGGCATCGAAGCCGGCCAGACCCTTGGCCTTGACGATGATATCCTTCAGGACCTTGTTCACCGCATGTCCGAGATGGATGGCGCCGTTGGCATAGGGCGGGCCATCGTGCAAGACATAGCGCGGGTGGCGCGCGTGATAGGCGCGCAGCTGTTCATAGAGACCGAGCGCCTCCCAGTCCTTGATCTGCTCGGGTTCGCGCGCGGGCAGACTCCCGCGCATCGGGAAATCCGTATGCGGCAGATTGAGGGTGTCTTTGTAGTCCGCCGTCATGGTCCTATCATTCCCCGATTGGCAAAAAAGCTGCGTGCGCAGGCGCGGTCGTGCTCAATCTGCGCGGTGAGCGCCTCCAGGGACGGAAACCTGCGCTCCTCGCGCAGGCGCTCAAGAAAGCCTACCCGCAGCCGTTGCCCGTACAGATCGCCGGCGAAATCCAGCAAATGGACCTCGAGCAGTACGCGTCCGCCGCCCACCGTCGGACGCCGCCCGGCGTTGGCGATACCGGCATAAACACGTCCGTTTTCGGTGCGCGCCGTGACCGCAAACACCCCCGCCACCGGCGGTGGGTCCGGCATGAGGACATTGGCGGTGGGAAACCCCAGAAGGCGCCCGCGGGCATCGCCCGCCACCACCCGCCCCTCATAATGGTAAGGGGCTCCGATGAGCCGTTCGGCCTCGCGCATGTCGCCACGCGCCAGGGCGTTACGCAGTCGCGTGCTGCTGACCCGTTGGCCGGTCTCGCTCAAGGTCCCCGTGGACTCGACAAAAAATCCGTGACGCCCCCCGGCGGCCTTGAGCATCGCAAAGTCGCCGGCCCGTCCGGCCCCGAACCGGAAATCGTCGCCGATGACAAGCCCGCGCGCGGCGAGCGCCCCGGCCAGGATATCCTCGATGAAATCCACGGCCGGCAGGGTGGCAAGCCGCTCATCAAACCGCAACACCATGGCGTAATCGACGCCGGCATCGCGCAACGCCGCAAGCTTCGCCGACAGCCGCATGAGTCGCGTGCGCGGTTCGCCACGCGCAAAGTATTCCTGGGGCTGCGGCTCGAACAGCATAACAAGCGAGGACGCGTCGGCAGCCCGGGCGCGCGCCTTAAGGAGCCCCACCAATTGTCGATGGCCCTGATGAAAACCGTCGAAATTCCCGATCGTAACGACCGCCCCGCGATGACGCGGACGGACATTATAAAGCCCCCGAATACACTCCATGCCGGCGCTAACCGAAAGCCGAAAAGCTTAACGCATTGCACCGGTGCGGTCCAGGCGTGCCCCGCCCGTCCGCCTCATAGCCATGCCTCGGCCGGCCTAAGCCCGCATCGACCCACCGAGGCACTACTAACAGGCCCAATCCGGATCCAACTCCTCGATCACCTCCCGCAACGGACGGCGGGTGGCGTAATCCTCGCAGTAGCTGTGGTAGTAGGCGAGCCGCAGCTCCGGGAAACGCCAGCAGAGATAGCCGTCTCCCGTGTCGAAGTCCACGAGCCACAGGCCCTTCACGACCACGCCCAGGCGCTCCATCTTCGCCACCCAGCGCTTCACAATGCACTCGTAATCCTCTTCCGCCTCATAGAGCGCCCCACTGTCCGGGGGCAGCGTCGACAACAGGCGGCGTACGGGCTCGAGCTCGCGGTAGGCGCCATAGGTGATATGCCGCACCAACGGAAAGAGCTCCTCGGCCTCCGCAAGGGTAAAGACGCGCGGGTCCCCTGGTGAGCCGATCTGCCAAATCGCCGCCGTCATACGTCCTCATTCGCCCCAATCGACTGCAACCGTAACGCCTGGGGGCGGCCCCCCAAAAGCCACATCACTGTACCATACACGGTAAGTCCCGCCGCAATCCACGCCCCCAGCACCACCGCCCGATGCCCCCCCGGTGCCGTGAAGAACGCCCGGGATACATGATGCGCCGGCCACAGCAGCAGCACCATGGCCAAGCTCGCGCCGCCGACCTGGACCCATAAGCGCCGCCAGCCGGGGCCCGGCTGATAGATCTCTTCGCGACGCAGACCGCGATACAGGAGATAGGCGTTCAGTATGCCCGACAGCGAGGTGGCGAGCGCCAGACCCGCGTGGGCCAGCGGCCAGATCAGCGCGACATTGAAGCCCATATTGGCGATCAGCGCGATCGTGCCGATCTTCACCGGGGTGCGGGTGTCCTGGCGCGCATAGTAGCCGGGGGCCAGGACCTTGATCAGCAGGAAGGCCGGCAGGCCGACGGCGAACGCCACCAGGGCGCGTCCGGTCATGGCGGCATCGAAGGCGGTGAAGGCCCCGTAGCGGTATAACGTCACGATGATGGGCATGGACAGGACCATCAGCGCGGCGGCCGCCGGGACGGCGATGATCACCACCCAGCGCAAGGCCCAGTCCAGGGCATGCCCGAACTCCTCGGATGAGGCCTTTACGTGCTTTGCCGACAGGTGCGGCAGGATCACGGTGCCCAACGCCACGCCGAATATCCCCAAGGGAAACTCGAGCAGGCGATTGGCGAAATAAAGCCACGAGATGCTCCCGGTCACGAGAAACGAGGCCAGCATGGTATCGACCACGAGGTTGATCTGGGCGATGGACGACCCGAAGATGCCAGGCACCATGAGCTGGAACACGCGGCGCACGCCCGGATGACGAAACGAGAAGTGGGGGCGCGGTAGAAAACCGATGCGCCGGAGAAACGGGATCTGGAACAGGAGCTGCAAGATGCCGCCCATGAACACCCCCCATGCGACCGTGACCGCCGGGGCCCTGCTATGGGGGGCGATCACGCCGGCGGCGACGATGAGGCTCAGATTGAGGAGCACCGGGGTAAAGGCCGCCGCCGCGAACCGCCCGCGGGTGTTCAGGATGCCGGCGGCCATGGCCACAAGCGAGATGAAAAAGAGATAAGGAAAGGTGATGCGCAAAAGGCGCACCGCCAGATGATACTTGGCGGGATTGGCGAGAAAGCCCGGCGCCAGCACCCAAATGACCACCGGCGCCGCCAGCACCCCGACTGCGGTCACCACCAGCAGGACGAGCATGAAGGTGCCGGCCATGTGATCGATGAAGGCCCGCGCCTCGTCGTCCGCCGAGGCCCCTTCCTTGTGGAGCTCGGCGGCGAACACCGGTACGAACGCCTGCGAGAACGCCCCCTCGCCGAACACGCGGCGCAGGAAGCTCGGTATGCGAAACGCCACGAAGAAGGCGTCGGCGAGCGCCGTCGTCCCGAGGAGCCGCGCGAGCAGGATGTCACGGACAAAGCCCGTGATCCTCGACACGAATGTCATGCCCCCCGCGGCAAACAGCGAACGAATCAGGCGATTGGCCACCGCTTCTCCTTAAGACCTCATCCCTACGGCCGCGCAAAGCCCGCGAGTATAGCGCCCGGCACGCGCCCCACAAACGCCCGCCGTCCGCGCCATTGACAAGCCCCCGGGGCCACGGCATAGTGTGCCGCTTTTTCCTATCCTCTTCCCAGGAGCAGGCTTTTGGCGAATACAGTTCAAGCAAAGAAACGGGCGCGGCAGGCCGAG
>JAJZZU010000159.1 GCA_021797365.1 Pseudomonadota bacterium
GACGCGACGCGTCCAGACTGTCGAGGTTCTCCGGGGTCATTTCCGCGTCCTCGACCCGTATTCCATAACGTTCCTCAAGAAAGGCTATGAGCTCGATCACCCCCGTCGAGTCTATGATTCCGAGATCCAGAAACGAGGCATCATCGGTGAGCGCCGTGTCTTTCAGGCCCATGAGAAAATTCTCCGAAATGTAATCCTTGACGCAATCCCTTACGCTTGTCATCGCACGTGCTCCCGCTCTTCCTTAAGAGGTTGTTTTCCCATTGCCACAACTGCGCCCGCCCGATCTCCCGCCTTGGCACGCGCCGCCGCGGCAAGGCCGGTCTTACGGATCTTCCCGGTATCCGTCTTGGGTAATGCAGACACGATGTGCACGACTTTTGGCACCATGTAACTCTCCAGATACTCATGGCAGTGCCGCACGATATCCCGCTCCGTGACTCGCGCATTAGCGTCGACCGCCACAAAGGCATGGACGGCCTGACCCAGGACCTCGTCATCCACGCCTATGACCGCTGCTTCGCGGATCGCCGGCATGGCATACAGGACGTTCTCCACCTCCTTTGGACTCACCTTCTCGCCGCGACTCTTTATGATGTCGTCCGATCGCCCCACGAAGTAGAGATAGCCATCCTCGTCCATGTGAAACACGTCCCCCGTGTGCAGAACCCGTTCGCCCGGATAAGGGCCGGGTTTCAAACGCTGCGCCGTCTCCTCGGGACGCCGCCAATAACCGCGCATGACATGACTGCCGCGCACCACGAGCTCCCCCACGGAACCCGGCGGCAAACGCCGGCCATCGGCATCGATCAGGTAGACCTCCTGATTGGGCATGCCCCGACCGACACTGGTGGGTCGGCTCTCGAGCTCTTCCGGCGCCAGGTAGGTCACGCGCTTACACTCGGTCAGGCCGTACATGGAAAAGATGCGGGCCACAGGGAAACGCGCCTTCAGTCGCTTGATATGTCCGGGCGGGAGGCTCGCTGCGGTATTGGTGATCGTACGCACGGCCCTCCAGTCATAGGCATCCAACATGCCCTCGCGCCCGAGCAGCAGGGAAAATATGGTCGGGACACCTGGGAATACCGTGACCCGCTCCTGCGCCATAACCTTCACGACCGCCGCCGGAAACGCGAACGACCTCTCCAGGATCACGCAAGCCCCGACCATGAACCCCATCAAGACCTGATAGAGCCCGTAGTCGAAGGCAAGAGGCAGGCAGCACAAAATGCGATCGGCCGCCGTAAGGCCAAGATAGCCTGACACCGATCGCGCCGCGCTCAGCATGTTGTGATGCGTCACCATCACGCCCTTGGGTGCGCCCGTGGAGCCCGATGTATAGATGATCGCGGCGAGATCCTGATCGATCGTGGCCACCGCCGGGCATGGACCGATGGACGCCGCCTCGTCCAGTATGCGCGCGCCGCGCCTTGTGTCGCGTTCATCGCCGCCATTTACGATCACCACAGGCGGCCGGTAAGTCTCCCAGGCGGTTTCGTAGACCGGCCGCAGGTGGCCATCGCCTATGAAGGCAGAGGCCTCGGCATCCGCGAGAATGAATCCAAGCTTATCGGACTTTGTAAGCGGATTGACCGGTACCATCACCGCGCCCGCCTTCAAGGTCGCATAAAGGGCGACGACCGCCGCCACCGAATTGTCCATGAATACCACGACACGATCGCCACGCGCCACGCCGTCTTTTGTCAAAGACGCCGCCAGCGCCTCGCTACGTCGGTCGATTTCACGATAACTCACCCGCGTGCCCGCCGATACCAGCGCCTGTGCGTCCGGATTCTCCACGGCCCTACTTACAAACGCATCCTGCAGCAGCATCCCTGCTCCCATTTATCCTGCCAACACATTTGGTAACTCATCCACCATGAGCACCCCGGAGGCGTCACGCTCCACGAACTGCTCGTGAAGAAGCATGGTGGAATAAATGCCAACAAAGGCCATGTTGTCGGCGAAGCCTATCGCTTTCCCCTGGCGGCACTTCTCGAACAGCTTACCGGCGGCCTCAGCATCGAAGTATCCGACTTCCAGCAGTCGCTTTTTTTCAAAAGCGCGTGCCACGCCTTCATCGGGAATCCCCTTGCGGAAAAAGCTTGCGCTGTCGGGGGCCCGGTATGGCTGCTTGGGCCGGTCGCAGACGGCATCGGGTATACGGCCGCGCCCCAGGTGCTTTAGGATGTATTTCTCCTTCAAGCCCAGGAGCTTGTAGCGTGATGGCAGGCGATTGGCGTACTCAATGACCTTGGTATCAAGAAACGGCACGCGCGTCTCGACACTATTGGCGAGCGCTACCCGGTCCCCTTGCGAGCTAAGAAGATAGCCAGACAACAGCGTACGCGCCTCGATGCATTGGTCGACGCACAGGGCATCCCAGGCCTCGTGATTGGCTGGCAACAAGGCCCGCCCCTCCTCCACATAGTCAAAATCCATGGCCGCCCTCAGATCGGGATGGAGGAATTGCAGGCTGCGCCGCGTTGTCTGCCACCGCGGCCAGTGGCCGAAACCCGGATATCCGGCCCGATCGAGCCCCTGCCCGAAGAACTTTTGCGCATAGGCTGAAGACGCCGCCGGATGGGCGCTAAGGTAGGGATAGAGGCGCGCGAGGAGCGCAGGCCGCATACGCGATTGCGGCACGCGTGCCCAGAAGCGGCGCACGCGCGCCTCGCGAAAGATATCATAACCGGCCAGCGTCTCATCGGCCCCTTCTCCCGTGAGCACGACCTTGATGCCGGCCTCATGTACATGGCGCGACAACAGCATCATGGGAACGGGCGCCGTGCGCAATATCGGGCTCTCGGCATGCCATACGGTGCGTGCGAATGCCTGCGCAATATCCCTGGTGGTCACGGTGACCTCGGTGTGACGCGTGCCATGGCGGTCCGCGACCGCGCGCTGGTAGCCTCCTTCGTCAAACTCCCGATCCGCGAAACGTAGAGAAAAGGTTGGTGGCGGGGCCTCCAGGATCTGCGTCATGTACGCGACGATCATGGCGGAGTCTATGCCGCCGCTCACATAAGCGCCGACCGGCACGTCGGAACGTACCTGGCGCGCGACCGCCGCCTGCAGGGTCTCATCCAGACCGGCTAGACATTCCTCGAAGCTGCGTCCGTCAGAGGCCGTGCGCCGCGCGAATTCCCAATCCCAGTAGCGATGCTGCCTTTGGCGGCCGTCCGCGTCGAATACCACGACACATCCCGGGCGCACGCTCTGCACGCCGGAAAACACGCTACCTGGTTCGGGCACGCCCCAATAGGTAAAGACCCGCGCCACGCCGCCCCAATCGAGTGCGCGCGGGATATCCGGACAGGCAAATAGCGCCTTTACCTCGGAGGCAAAATACAGGCGCGCGGCCGCACGATGAAAAAAAAGCGGACGTATGCCCACCCGGTCGCGCGCCAGGACCAACCTTCGGCGCCTGACATCCCAGAGCGCGATGGCGAACTGCCCGTTCAGGTGGCGGGGGAAATCGTCGCCATACTCCTCGTAGAGATGCACGATGACCTCGGTGTCGCTGTGCGTCGAAAACGCATGCCCGCGCTTTTTGAGGAGCCGCCGCAACTCGATGTAATTGAATATCTCGCCATTGAACGTCACCCACACGCCCCGATCCTCGTTTGCCAGCGGCTGGGTACCGCCGGCAATATCGATGATGCTAAGCCGCGCATGTCCGAGACAGCAGTGGCCATCGATGTAACACCCCTGGCCGTCCGGACCACGATGGTGGATGCGTCCCACCATGCCGTCCACCTCCGCCGCCGCCGGCGGCTTTCCGCCCGAAAAGGCCACTATTCCCGCGATACCGCACATACATCGCCCTCTCAAGCGTGGTGGTTGGCCTGAAGCTTCTCCATCTCAGCACTGACCTGCTTCAGGAATTGCTGGATCTGATTATCGCTTACCCTAAGCGATATCCGGTTGCGCCGCTGAAGGATGGTCACCACGCTTTTCAACAGCGTCTCTATGCCATCCAGACGCGGCTCCATGGAGGCCACGGCCTCCGCGAGTTCCTTCAGGTCGCGATCGCGGGTGCCGGGGGCGCCGTCGAAAACCATGGACGGCATTGACCGTGACGCCTGACGCGAACGGGCACTAAACGGCTTCCATTGAAGCTCGAGCACCGCGGATTTCACGGTGGCCTCATCAACGCCCGCGCTGTCGTCGGCGAAGGCACAGGTCAGCGCCGTGTCGCACAGGGTGTTGATGAGCCGCGGTATTCCGCCCGTGTACTCATAAATGGCCGGAATCGCATCACGTGCAAACAGCGCCTCGGGGTTTGCGGCACCGGCTATGCGCAGCCTGTGGTAGACATAGTCTGCGGCCTCGGCCTCCGTGAGCGCCGCGATATGAAAACGCAGGCGCACCCGCTGCGTAAGCTGCTCAAGCCCAGGCGCATCGAGGGTCTCGTTCAGCTCGGGCTGGCCTACCAGGATGACATGGAGGATCTTTTGCTTTTCGGTTTCCAGGCCCGACATCATGCGGATCTCCTCCAAGACCCGTCTGTTCAAGTTCTGGGCCTCGTCCACGATGAGCACAAGCTGCTTTCTTTTCAGGAAGCTTTCGACAAGAAACGACGACAGCATGTCCATGAGCTCGACCTTGCCGGCATTGAACGGGTTCAGTCCGAACTCGACGAGCACCGCCTGCAGAAACTGGGTCTCATCCAGCTGCGTCTGAAAGATCTTCGCCACGACCACATTGTCGTCGAACTCCGACAAAAGCTTCCTTATGAGCGTCGTTTTCCCGGCCCCCACTTCGCCCGTTATGACAACGAAACCGTCGCGATTGCGGATGCTGTAGTCCATATAGGCCTTGGCCCGCGAGTGCGCCGCGCTCATGTACAGGAAATCCGAATCCGGCGTGATCTGGAACGGATGCTCCTTCAGATGAAAATGATCGAGATACATGGCTAATAGAAGATCGCGTTGGTGTAATGAACGAAAGGATCCGTCCGCATGCGATTGGGGTTCGTGAGATACGATATGCCCACGATCGCCCGCCACTCGGTATAGGAAAGCACGGAATCCGTGCTTATACCCCGATCGTACATCCCCTCTAGGCTTACGCTCAGATCCGGGGACAGGCGATAGCGGACACGCATCCCACCACCGTAATCGCGCGTATTGGCGTTGTAGTTGAAATAGTGGACCTTGACGTAGTCGCCGAACACGGAATCTGTCAGCCGGTCGGAAAAGTCATAGCCGATATTGAACACGCCCCCTTCGAGCTGCTGACTCAGGGTGGCGGTCAAATAGTGGAGATGCTGCCAAAAGGCGGTGACGCGATCGACGCCATAGGCGCGGCGGTACTCATAACCGAGGTTGGCCATGCGCCCGTAATACAGGCCCCCGCCCACGATCTGAGAGGGATTCGTGGCGATCGGCACGATCAGGTTCGATGCCGGTGCCTCCAGCAGCGCGTAGCGGCCGGCATCCCCATAGCTGCGATCGGCTGCCGCCGTGAGCCGCGAACGCGGACCCAGGCGGTCGGTAAGGGCGATACGCGCAAGCGTGCCGCTCAAGACATGGGTCTGTCCGGTCTGCTCAATACGGGTACGCCCCCCTTGGGCGCTGATCCCGACACCGTCAATGCGCGTATCGATGCCCAAGAACACGTCCTGGCGCCGATAATCCGGATTCACGAGGGTGTTGTTATAGCGCACTATCGACGGAACGTAGTTTATAGACGCCCTAGTGGTGCGTGAAAACGCATGCACGAAGCGTGTCTCCGCCAACCAGCGATAGTTGCTGGTGGAATAGGTCGGCGGAATGGTCGACGGCTCCTTCTGGTAATAGAAGTTGCGGTAACGCAAATTGATCTTGAATGCATCTATTGGGTCGACATACCACGAGAAATTCGGACCCGCCGAGAACGCGTTCGTGTTCTGTAGATTCGTCGGCGTCATTACAAACCGCGGATCTATGGGCGCCTGCGTGAAGATGTCGCGTTCCGACAGACTAAACACCTTCGGCAGGACGATGTAGTGAGTAAGAGAGTTGACGCCGAACAACACATCGTTCCCATAGGTCCCGCGCGTGAATACACGCCCCATCGCCTCCAGATCGAGATGGGTATCGAGCCGCCGGCTGTGCTTTTGATAGGAAAAGAGCCCGCGGAACACGTTGATGTACTCGTTTTGCCTGTTGGTATTGGATCTGTATATGTTGTTGGTATAAATGCCGTTATAGCCGAGCCCATACTCGATGTGGGCGGCGTGCGCCTTTATGGACACCGCCATAAGGGCGCACGATCCCATGCCCAGCACCCTTGCGATGTGGGTATATTGTTTGGATTTACGCACGCTGTTAATTCCAGATGACGCGACGCGGCTGTGGCTCGTCGTTGAA
>JAJZZU010000160.1 GCA_021797365.1 Pseudomonadota bacterium
TTACCCGTCACACGACGGGCGGTATATTTTCTGTGGCACTTTCCGTAGGCTCGCGCCTCCCAGGCGTTACCTGGCACCTTGCCCTGTGGAGCCCGGACTTTCCTCTGCCTTGCAGCAGCGACTGTCTAGCCGACTCCCGCCAGCAGTATACCCGCTTCCGGCGGACACTGGGCTTATATCGTCAGGGTGCTCTTTTTGTGAGCGAGGCGTGCGGTCAATGCCTGATAGGACCGCAGAAACGAGGCGAGCCCTTCGTCTAGGAGGGTGTCGAGTATCTGCGGCAGGTCTATCCCCTCGCGCCGCAGGCCGTCATGCACAGCCAGCGACTGCGCGATCTCGGCCTCCAGCAACGCCTTTGGCTTGTGGGTGAGCAGCGCCTGAAAGGTCTGCGGCGGAACCGTATTAATGGTGTCCGGGGCAATCAGGCGATCGATGTACCAGGTGGCCGAATAAGCGGGGTTCTTGCTGCTCGTGCTCGCCCACAATGGCCATTGGGGCCGAGCCCCCCGGGCCCTCAGGCGCGCGAAGTCCTTGCCGCGGAAAAGCTCTTTATAACGCTGGTAGATCCGCTGCGCATTGGCGATGCCGGCACGCCCGAGAAGGCTCTTTAGGCGCTTGGCCTCGGCCGCCGGGGCGTTCTGCAACCTCTCTTGCAGCTGCGCATCGACGACCGTGTCCACTCGGCTCACAAACACACTCGCCACCGACGCCACGCGGTCGATGGACAAACCCTGGGTCAACCGATCCTCGAGCGCCGCGCAATACGCGGTCGCGACCCGCTCATATGATTGCGGGGAGAAGATCAGGGTCACGTTGACGTTGATCCCCTGCGCCAGAACCTCGCGCATGGCCTGATAGCCGGCCTCGGTCGCCGGGATCTTGATCATGACATTGGGTCTGGCGATGGTACTCCACAGGGTCTTTGCCTCGGCCACGGTGGCATCGACGTCCTGCGCCTCGTCCGGGGCCACCTCGATGCTCACATAGCCGTCCACCGCGAGACTCGCATCAAAGACCGGACGCAAGATATCCGCGGCGCGTCGCACGTCACTGATCATGAGCTCGCGCACCATGGCCTCGGGGCTCATACCCTGCGCCTCCAGGGCGCGGATATCGGCATCGTAATGCGTCCCCTCGCCGATGGCCTTCTCGAAAATCGTGGGATTGGTCGTGACACCACGCACACCCTGGGCCACGAGCGCGCGCAAACCGCCGCTCTCGAGCAGATCGCGGCTGATGTTGTCGTACCATATACGCTGCCCCAAGGCCGTTATTCTTTCGACACCTTTCATAAATCCCTCGCACACACCCGCGACCGCGATCACGGAAGAAGTTGCCGCATACCGGCCCTGTACCGTAGCCCGCGACAGCGACCACGCGGCCCATTACCCAATAGGCCGGGGCGCTACAAAGCCGGACCGCAAAGACGGGCCGGCCAATTCCACGACGATCCCCTCGATGGATAGTCGTGATATCGGCGCCGCGGGTGCCGTGCTCTGTGCGATCATCGCCGGCATCAGCGGCGACAAGCGACCATTAGACGGTCCGGAGACGGCAACCACCCCGCCTCCTCGATCGACCAGGTCCGCGGCACCCGGCCGGGCCCTGCCGCCGGCGAACACGTTTGCGCGGCCCGCATACCGCCCCTGCGCGCCATCGCCCCTGACTGCGAATATCCCCGATCCTATCGCGTGACGCAAGGTTCGCGAGTCGAGCGCCGAACGCGATGACGCCCGGACCACAGTCCGGGTTGCTGAGGCACGGCCTATTCAGACCCACGCGCCCGACATCTGCCGCGGATCGGCGCATCGACTGACGGCGCGCGCGCCTTGGGGCCGATCGCGCGGCGCACACCCGCGAAAATAGGGCGACCGCGACCCTATTTGCGCTGGTATGTCCTTTGCAAGGAAACGGGGCCATCAACAACGGTCGGCCATGACGGCCGCCACGAGGCTCGTCTTAGCGCTCGGGGCCAGACGAGGGTATCGCATGCCGCACGGGCTTTCATCTCCCTCCGCGTCCCCCCATAGGAAGCCGGGGAAGGCAACCTGTCTACGCGCAATCCGGGCGCGCACGCGCCTCGTGACGATCGCCTTCGCGGGCTTCGGGCTCATTCTGGTTGCCCTCGGCCTGTGGCGCGCGGTAAACACCTTTCACAATATCAAGCGCGAAGAGCGCCTGCGGGCGGAGGCCGTGGCCTCGCGCGTCGCCAGTCACATGGCCCTGGTCCTAAACGAGCGGTTCGCCGACCTGCGCTTTCTGGGGCGGTCATTGCTCGCCTCGCAACCTGCCGCTACCACGGTGAGCATGTCGGTCAAGGACACGCTGCGCGTCATTCTCGCCACCCATACGACGCTCCGCGACGTCGATATACTGAATGCCCGCGGCACCCGGATCCTATGGTCGGCGCGACCACAGCCGGCGCAACCCATCCTGCCGGCCCGGCGCTTTCATGCCGTGCGCGACGACCCCCATCTCGAGATCGGCGATGCCATCTACGCGCGGCGCTTCCAGGCGGTGGTCATCCCGCTGCGATACCGTGTGGCCGCGCATCGCGGCCCAACCCGATTTCTCATCGGCGACCCTGTGGCCCTCGGCCAGGTACCGATCCCGATCCCGCATTCGCACTTAGCCATCCGCCTGGCCACGCGCTCGGGTAGCTCATTTGCGATAGCCACCGGCAATCTCTGGCACGCGGCGTCCGCACCCACGCCGCGTACCGACCGCATGGTACGCGCCCATGTCCCGGGCTATCCCTGGAAGGTGGACGTGCTCTGGCCTCGCAACCGTCTATGGGCGCTCTGGTGGCAACACACCGCGCGCTGGCTGCCGCTCTTTCTGCTGTTGCTATGGGGCAGCCAGTACACGGGCCTCCTGCTTTCCAATCTCCTCTCGCAAGAGATGCGGTTACGCCTGTGGCATGAGGGCCTCTACCGCCTGAATCAGGCCGTCCTCAGAGGATCGTCCCCGCAGGAACTCTTTAGCGACGCTGCGCACATGATTCAAGACAACCTCGACGCATCGTTCGTGTTCGTCGGTTGGCGCGAGCGTTGCGCCGTAGCCGGAGCGGGCGATCCCCAGGCGTTCACCGAGATCCTCGCCGCGGCCTTCGACAGCGCGGTCGACGACGATTGGACGCCGGTCACGCAGAAGTCCTTCCGTTCGTGCGTGACGCTCGCCCTCGGCACGACCGGGGCGATCATCGTCATCTGTCTGTCACGCCCGGCACAGACGGTCATATGGTACGGCATGGTCCGCGAACTGGCCGGACATTTGACCGCCGCCATAGATCAAAAACGCCAACGCCTCGAGATCGAGCGCCTGCAGAGCTACCAGAGCGCGGTGCGCGCCATGCAACTTGAGTTGCTTCGCCAACCAACACCCGATGAGGCGCAGGCGCTACTGGTACGCATCCTGACTGAACAAACCGACATCATGGGGGCCTGCATTGCCGTGCCGGAAACGACCGGCCCGCGGTTGCGCATCCAGACCGCTGCCGCGCGGGATCCCGAACTGCGCGACGTCCTGCTGCGCCTGACGCCGTCCCAGGATGCCGCCGACTACCCGTTCGGTCAAATGCTGGCAGGGCGCGCCTTCCGTACCGGCACGCCCCACGGACCGATCGATCCGCGTGACGATGCGGCGCTCGCCGCGATGGCGGCGGGACACGCCGCCCTGAGCGCGACCCGCGCCATCCTCGCCTACCCGATTATCGAAGACGGCCGCGAACGCCCGACCGCAGTGCTGGTCGTCTACGGGACCGATCCCCAATACTTCACTCCGGCCCTGCGCGCGCTCCTTGAACACCTCGTCACCAGTGTGCGCTTGGCGTTGAACGCCTGGCGTACCCGCCGCCAGAGCGATCGCTATCGCGCCCTCTACAAGGCATTGGCGCGCGCAAGCCAGGCCATCGCCCGCGCAAGCGAAGGGCCACAGATGTTCCGCAACATTTGCCATATCCTCGCCGAATGCACGGACGTCCCCCTTACCTTCATCTCGCTGCTCGGGGCCAAGGGGGCGGAGATCGCCGCGAGCGCCGGGTCGGGCCAGGCCTTTTTATCCACGGCGGCCGGGGGCGTCCCCGGCCGCGCCCTGGCGATCCTCCACGAACGCGTGCAGCACGCCGACACCCCCTGCCTTTTCGAAAACATCGATCAATGGCTGAATGATGATGTGCTACGAGGCAGCGCCAGGATGCTTGGCCTTACGTCGGCCCTCACCGTCCCATGGAAACATGAAGGCCGAGTCGCGGGTATCCTTGGGATAATCGCCGGCGAACGCGAGTTTTTTGACGAAGACATGAGTCGGCTCATGGAGGCCCTCGGCAACGATATCGGCTTTGCCGTGGACAACTACGAGCGCCGCCAGGAACTCATGCGCCGGTCTCTCCACGACCCGCTGACCACGCTGCCCAATCGCGCCTATTTCGAGCGCTCGACCCTTTCTGCCATGGCACGCGCGGCGCGTTCCGGGCACATGATGGCGCTCGGGGTCATGGATCTGGATGGCTTCAAGGAGTGGAACGACCTTCAGGGACACGTCGCCGGCGACGATCTGCTCAAGGCCGTTGCACAAAGGTTGCGCGAGGTTGTGCGCGAAGGCGAGGACGTGGCGCGTCTTGGCGGTGATGAATTCGGACTGGCCGTCGGTATCGCTAATGCCGAGGCCCTGGCGCCGTTGTCCGCACGGCTGCTGTCGGCCATCGCCCTGGCCGATCCGCAGGCGCGCATCACGGCAAGCGTCGGTTGGGCCCTCCACTCATCCGGTGCGACGAGCTATGAAACACTGCTCATACAGGCTGACGAGGCCTTGTATGCCGCCAAGGCCGCGGGCCGCAATACCTATCGTGTTTTTGGGGGCGACATCGCCGAACGCCTTGCGCGCCGATTGGCCATCCATAGGCACTTTCCGGAGGCGCTGGCAGACGGGCAGATCACGTTTGCCGTGCAGCCTCAGGCGCACTGCGCGACCGGTCGCATCGAAGGCATCGAGCTTCTGGCTCGTTGGCGTGACGGTGACAACTTGCTCGCGGCGGAATGTTTCATGCCGGATGTGGAAAAGGAACCGCACCTCATCCGCGCCCTGGGGCGACGGACGGTGAGCGAGGCCATCGCTGTGCGCGACCGCTTGCGGGCTGCCGGGCACAGGCTGCGCGTAAGCTTCAACATAGGCGCCCATCACTTCCTTCATCCAGCCTTTCTCGACGAGATCGCCGCGCGCCTGGACGGGTCCAGCGCGACCGGTCTGTGCATGGAGGTGCCGCTCGGCATGGCCCTCTCCAACGTGCGCCGGGCAGCCGGCATCATAGACAGGCTCAGGGACCTCGGGTTTGCCGTGGCGCTCGACGATTTCGGGACCGGCTATGCGCCCCTGAACGAGGCCGTCCAACTCCCCGCCGACGAACTCAAGATCGACCGGCGGCTTATCGGGCGATTTCGCCGTGACCCCAACGCCTTCGCGGTTGCCGGCGCGGCCTTGGTGCTTGCGAACCTATCGGGCCGCCGATTGGTGGCCGAGGGCATCGAGACACCGGATGATCTCCGGCTATGGCGGCACATGGGTGGCGAACACTATCAGGGCTACCTTCTTGCCAGTCCGCTCGCCTTGGACGATCTCATGGCATGGCTTACCCGGGCGCCGCTCTTGCCGGTAACGGCCGTGCCGGTCCTATCGGCGCGTGACCTTGTCCTGGCCGGCTACGCCTTCCTCGAAGTGGACGACTGCCCCGACGGCGTCCTGCAGGCCGGCTGCGAGCGCCTGCGAACATGGATGCGCAGCCGCGACCTCCGCTATCGTGAGCTCTCCCAGTGGGCGCCCCTGGCAATGGCCCTGGGCGCGAACCTACGCGAGAATCCACACAGCATGCACGCGTTCTGGCGTGACGCGCTACGGCCGGCGATTCTGGGCCTTTTTGCCGAGATAGAGGCCCACCTCAAGGAGCAACAATTCTATAGCCGATAACCTATATCGGACGGCCGAAACGCACATGCGCCGACGCAAGACGGGCGCGGGCCTGGCGTTGTCATACGCATGCGCGCCTGGACCCATGCTTGCGGACAGGTCCTCGATACGGATCTGATCAAACCGGCGCGTCGCCGCGCGTTCGGCGATCGAGCGGCGAATTCGACTGCAGGTTTTGGGTCGCCGATGACAGGAAGGGAGGGTGCCCCAACCGCAGCGCGATCTCGGTATCGGTGCACAATACCGTCACATAGAGCATCGTGTCGTGCCAATACCGATCCTCCTGAAGAAGTAGCGCGCACAGCCTCACCCAGCCCGGACGACCACGGGCGGCGC
>JAJZZU010000161.1 GCA_021797365.1 Pseudomonadota bacterium
CCGCGCCCGAACGGCTCGGGCGGCTCGTGCGCGCACAGCTGCAGGCGGGCACGATGACCGCCATTCCGGATGCCATATTCCGCGCGCCACGATCCGATCTCGCGCGCTTTTTTGCGGCGGTCATGGATACCCGGACCGAGGGTGTGCGCGCGGCGGCGACGGCGCTGGATGACCTCCGCCATCTGGCGGCCCGGCTTGGCTATCCCTGCCGGATGGTCACGGAAGGGCGGGGTGCGCGTCTACTGGTGCGCGCGGAGACGCGGGCGGCCCTTGCCAACGGCACCGACGGCACTCAGGCGCGGGAGGCGATCGAATGGGACCGGATAAGCGTCATCGAGCCCGCGGGGGAGGCGCCGGTCTACGATATCGAGGTCCCCGGGGTCCACAATTTCCTCGCCAACGGGCTCATTGTTCATAATTCCACCTACGCGCGTTGCGGCATCATCGTCAACGTGACGCCCTTCGAGCCGGAGTGGGAGGGTCACGTCACGCTCGAGTTCTCCAACACCTCGCCGCTGCCGGCGAAGATCTACGCCAACGAGGGCGTGGCGCAGGTGATCTTCTTCGAGGCCGACGAGCCTTGCGAGACCTCCTATAAGGATCGCGGCGGGAAGTATCAGGGCCAGAAGGGCGTGACGCTTCCCAAGACTTGAGCGGGCTCGCAGGCGCGGGCTACGGCCGCCCCCGGCATGAGGACGGATCGTCCGGTCATCGCGGCGTCGGCGCAAGTTGCATGGCCCGTATCGCCGCATTCGCAATCTTCCGACCCATGAGCGTGGCCGCCATCATGAGGGCGCCTCGGTCCCTATTCGCGTCGCCCCGCAGCGGCGACTTCCTCAGAAAAGACTTTTCGTGACCAGCATCGGGGGCACGGTATCGCCTTAGCGGTGCTGCTCCAGGTTCTGTTCGAGCGCTGCGAGGATGGGGCAGTCATCGAGGCTGCCATGATCGTCGACGCAGACGTCTATCAAGGCCGAGAGCGCCTCGGCCATCGCGGCCATCATCTTGATCTTGTGCTCGAGCTCTGCTCTTTTGGCGAGCGCCACGCCACGCACATCCTGACAACAGGCGCAGGCGTTCCCGCGCAGCCGCATAAGGGCGTGCGCCTCCTCAAGCGTGAAACCCACCTGCTGTGCGTGCCGAATGAAACGCACGCGGCGCAGGGCGTTGCGGTCGTAGTAGCGATAACCGTTGGCCGCTCTCGGTGTCTTCGGCAACAGCCCCGAACGCTCATAGTATCTCAGGGTGTCCGTACTAACGCCGAGCGCCTCCGCGGCTTCTCCTATTGTCAAACCGGTCTCGCGCATGCCGCCCCCCCTCATTCGCTTTCGAACGATCAACCTAGATCCGGCAGTCGGCGCCGGCAATCCGTTTTACCTGTCGGATTTCGCAGGACTTTCCGTGATTTCGTGGTTCACCTACCAGGTGAATGCACGTTTTTGCGCAAAGCCCCTGTAAATCCAGCCATTCTTCCTCTGCGCTCACTTCAACTGCCGGATCTAGGATCAATGATCTCGCCTCCTATGGTATCCCGCGCCACGCCCCGCGACGATTCGTCGCGATGGACGTGGGGCCGCACTGTCTGCGCCCTTCGCCTCTGGTATGAGCGGACCGTCGGGCCCCTTTAGGGGCGCATGAACACAAAGTATTCGGCCCGCCTCAGCGTGCCACGATCGTCCCCGAATACATGTGGCCACCACAATGGAAGGGATAGCGTCCAGGCCTGGGCGCGTAGAGTATCGCCATGCGTGTCTTACCGACTGGGACTGTGACAGAAACCTTTCGCCCGTTTGGGCCGAGTCCCTCGAAAATGGTGCGCAACAGGCACCCTCCGACGTGATCGCTCACCACGACGGCCACCGTTTCCCGGGCAGGTATATGGAGCGTGCGTGGCGCATACGGGTAGCCGGTCGTGCCAGCCCCTTCAGTCAACTGATAGTGATGGATCGGCGGGGCGGTCGGCGCGAGGGCGTTCGAGGGCGCATGGAGATACGCACCATAATTTTCGCCAAAATCATGGAGCAGGAAGATCCCGCTACCAAGAAATAGAACGGCCGTCGCACGCATCATCCACGGCCCTAGGCGCCGCAGAGCCGCAAACACACGCTGGCCGAGCACCATCATGGCCACGACCAGAAAGGCGATGGCAAAGCCGTATATAATGACGGCGAGCGCGGCGAGGGCGAAATGACCGGCGACCAGCGGAACGAGCAGGATGCCGAGAAACACGGGCAGCGAACAGGTATGTGAAGCGGCGCCGTACGCAAAACCAAAGGAGATGAGCGTGCGTTTGCCGGATATCCCCGCCGCCGAAGCCTCCTGGCGCGCGTAGACGCGGTTCATGGGATTCCAGCGCTCGATGAAAGCCAGTCTGCCGCTTGCCCCGAGCAGAATCAGGGCGCCAAGCAACAGGAACGCGAGGCCGACGAACGGGACCAGATAAATCATGTCGTTGTATGCGGTGCTCCCGATCACCCCGACAATGGCGCCCGCCGCTACATAAAACCCGACGATGCCCGTGGCGACCAGAATGGCCGCCGAGACGAGCGATGCCGATGGCCGATGGCCGCTTCGCCCGTCCGGTGGCGGGCCGGCGGTGAGGTACGCCAGAAAGGCTGGGGTGATCGCTATGCTGCAGGGCGAGAAGAAAGACGCCGCGCCGCCGATCACCGCCAGACCGAGGACGAGCGGCGCGGGGAGCGACCGGCCTTTCGCGAACAAGGCGCCCACGTGCAGGTACAGGGTGTAGCCGGCGAAACCAAGCGCCAGCAGCGCACACGCCGCGGCAATGGCCGCGATCGCGCCGCTTGCGGCAGGCGGCGTCCGATTAGCCACGCGCGCCCCTCATCCCGTGCACAGTGACGGACATGCTATCCCGCGCCTTCATCATGACCCGCGGTCTGCGTCTCGACCTGATAGCCAAGGAGGTGAAGGCGCTCGATAATGGTGGTTTCCCCGAGATGGTCCGGGTCGAACAACACATCGATGTGCTGACGCGAGACGCTTGCGCGGACGCTGCGCGCGCCCGGAAGGGCCGTGAGCGCGCGGATCACGCGCTGCTCGCAACTCGCACAACGTAGCTTTTGATCGCCGACCACTACGCAGGTTAAAGAATTGAGCATGGTTTTCTCCAGGGTGTTGTGATGATAGTCCGTCCGCACGTCGCCCGTGTTCAGACCGCTCCAGCAGGGGTCGGCGTTCTGCCGACGCCCCCTATGGCCCCGAGAAACAGTTGGGGGCGACCGGCCAGCGAGTTGATGAAGATGGCGGTCACGCTGGTGGCCATGGCGACCATGGCCCATACGGGATAGATGAGTCCAGTGGCCGCGAGCGGAATGCCGATACCGTTGAACAGGAATGCGAGCATGATGTTCTGCACCATCTTGCGATAGCCGTGGCGACTGACGTCGTAGGCAACAAGCACGCCAGTAAGGCGGGTATTGAGCAGGATCACGTCGGCGGCATCGATGGCGATATCCGTGCCGCCTCCCATGGCGATGCCGATATCCGCTTGCATCAACGCTGGCGCGTCGTTGATGCCGTCTCCCACCATGGCGACGCGCTGCGTCTTTTGCATGTCGCGTACGATTTCGCCTTTGCGCGCCGGTAAAGCCTCGGCGTAGACCTCGTCGATGCCGGCGTTCGCGGCCATATGCCGAGCCGCGCGGATATTGTCGCCGGTGAGCAGCGCCACCCGCACGCCCAAGGCCTTGAGCCGCTCAACCGTCTCCCGGGCATCCGGGCGCAAGGCATCGCCCAGTGCCAGGATTCCCAGCAGCGCCTCAGCGCGCGCGACGCCGACGACGGTGCGCCCTTCGGTCTCCAGTTGTCGTATGGTGGCGTCTAAGGGGTCCAGCGACACGCCGCATTCTTGCAAAAACACCGGGCTGCCGACCATTACCGTCTCTCCTGTCTCCGGACTTTCCGCGGCGAGCCGCGCCACAACGCCCTTGCCGGTCATGGCCTCGAAGTGCGCGATCCTGGGAATATCGAGTCCGCGAGCGAAGGCCGCCTCCACCACCGCTTGGGCCAGCGGATGTTCCGAGGCGGCCTCAACCGCCGCCGCCAGCGCCAGCAGCTGATCGTCATCCACGCCCTGCGAGCGGATTTCGCGTAGCGCCGGCCGGCCTTCGGTAAGGGTCCCGGTCTTGTCGAAGATCACAGTGTTCACTTTACGCAGGGCCTGGAACGCTTCACCGGTACGCATCAATACCCCTCGCTCCGCCGCCTCCCCGGCCCCACGAACGATCGATAGCGGCGCCGAGATACCGACCGCGCAGGGGTAGCCCATAACCAATACCGACAGCCCGGCGAATACCGCACGCTCCAGGTCAGGTGGATGCCCGGCCAGTTGCGGCCCAATCATCCACGCGAGGAACGCGAGCGCGGAAATACCGAGTACGGTCGGCGTGTAGACTCGCAGGACCCGGTCCACGATGTGCAGTAATCCCGGCTTGAGCGCCCGCGCCTCCTCGACGCTCTTGATTACCCGCTGCAGGAAGCTCTCGGCACCCGTGGCCGTGACGCGAACGATCAGTGAGCCCGTGCCATTGATGGCGCCCCCGGCCACGGAACTGCCCACGCCTTTCTCCACCGGTAGGGGCTCGCCTGTGATCAGCGACTCATCCACCGCGGAGCGGCCTTCCGTCACGTCGCCATCGACCGGGATGCGGGCACCCGGTCGGACACGCACAAAGTCGCCGACTTTGACAGTCTCGATGGGCGCGAGCCGCTCGACACCATCTGTCAGCACGCAGGCCGTGTCAGGCTGCAGATCGAGCAGCTTCTTGACCGCCTGGGAGCTGCGGGTCTTGACGATCAGCGATAGCCATTCGGAAAAAATATGATACGTGAGCACCAGTACCGCCACCGTAAAAAACGGCGCCGTGGGGAACTCTGGCCGGTGCCATGCCAACCCGAGGGCGCCCCCTGCAAGCCCCGCGAACGCGCCGAGTTCGACCAATACGTGCTGGTTCAGAATGCCGCGCCTCAGGGCCTGCGTAGCCATGCGCAGGATAGGGGCGCCGAGCCCGAAGACCATGATGACCGCGAGCAGCGCGGCACACCAGGGGACCAGGACTTCAAGTCGCCCTGCGTGGCGAAGCGCATACAGGACGACACCGGGGGCGGCGAGAGCGATACTTCCGGCCAACGCCTGCCATGCGCCACGCGGGCGCAGCACGGCATAGGCGAAAGCCATCAGGCTCACAACCACCATCAGCGACAGGGTGAGCGCCCACCCGCTTACGGGATTGGCGATCAGGCCGATTGCCGCCAGACTCAATAACAGCGCCCCCAGAAAACGGTCGCGTTCCCGGGCGAGATCACTCTCCTGCGCCTCGAACGGTTCGACCTTGCGCGGGTCCGAGAGCGTGTAGCCGATGTCGACGAGGGTCTGCATGAGGGCATCGGCACCGATCCGCACGGGATCGTATTCGACGAGCGCCTGCTCGTGGGTCAGGCTGACGGCAACCTTGTGCACGCCGGGATGGCGGCCAAGCGCCTTTTCGATCGTGCCGGTGCACAGCGAGCAATGGAGACCTCCGATATGCGCGCGTACGCGACGACGGCGGGAGTCGCCGGTGGGTCCGTCATCCCAGGGGCACGCCGAGGCATGTGGGCTCAGGCCGGTGCTATCCATACAAGGACTCCTTTTGGCGTTTGCCGATGGTATGCGGCAAGCTTAAGCTTGGAGTACGCTCCAGGGTCAAGTGGGCGCTTGCGCGATTCCCGCCCAAGACTTCCGCGTCGCCGTCGCCGCGCCCCAAGGGAAGGGCGTAGTTCGCGAAGGCGCCCTTGCGATCTCCCCCCGGGCCGCTCTCGGCCGGCATTTTATGGCGCCATCGAAAAGCTCTGGGCATCGATCGATGCGCTCGGTATTTACCTGCGATTCGTTATGTAGTACAAATACATAACCATATAACGGAGATGGTTTATGAAGGGGCGAGGGGGGCCGCATGCCTCGATCATGCGCTTCGTGTCGGAACCGGATGGGCGTCGCGGCAAGGGGCGTATCGAGCTTTTGGAGAAGATTGCGGAGCTCGGGTCGATCTCGGCGGCCGCCCGGGCCCTGGGGCTTAGCTATAAGGGTGCCTGGGAGGCCGTCGAGGCCATGAACAATCTCGCGGCCACGCCGCTCGTGGCGAGGGTGTCAGGGGGCAAGAGCGGCGGGGGCACGGCACTCACGCCGTTCGGTCTGCAGGCCCTGTCGGCGTTCCGGCGGCTCGAGGGCGAGTACCAGCGTTTCCTCGAGGCCTTGCAGGGGCATGAGGATTTCGATCGCTTCTTTCAGCTGA
>JAJZZU010000162.1 GCA_021797365.1 Pseudomonadota bacterium
CTTCGCCAGCTCGCGAACGAGGCGTTGGCGCTCGCCGCGATTGATCTTGTCGGCCTTGGAGAGCAGGACCAGGGTGGGGAGGTCGTTGCGGTTGTGGAGCAGGGCGTGATCTTCGGCCTTCAGGCCCTGGCGAATGTCGGCCAGCAGCACCAGACCCTTCAGGCTCCGGCGCCTTTCGAGATAGTCGGCCGTGAGCGTAAGGAAGGTGTGACGCAACGCCTGCGGGATCTTGGCGTAGCCGTAGCCCGGGAGGTCGACCAGGCGATGCCCCGGCGAGAGCGCGAAGACGTTCAGCTGTTGCGTGCGCCCTGGCGTCTTGCTCACGCGCGCGAGACCCGTCTGTCCGGTCAGGGCGTTCAGGGCGCTCGACTTGCCGGCGTTCGAGCGGCCCACGAAAGCCACCTCCGCGCCGGTGTCCGGGGGGAGGTCGCGTACCCGCGGGGCGCCGAGCAGAAACACCGCATCACGCAGCGTCGGCATGGCGTTCCGCGATCTCGGCGAGCAGGCGCTCGCCCTCCGTCCCGAGGACCTCGGCGCGCCAGCCGCGGGCGAGGTTCCCGGGAGCGGCGCCTTGCGCGACCTCTTTCAGGGTCCGGCGTGAGCCGATGACGCCCCCCTGGATACCCAGGGCCTGGGCGCGCGCGTCGATCAGGGCCGCTAGCGCCTGATACAGGCGCTCCTCGTCGGGATCGAGACGCGCCGCGGGCCAGGGATGGAGCGGCCGGTCCGGGGCCTCCTGGACTACGCTTAACAGGTGATCACCGAGACGTCGGATCTGGCGGTCGTCCAGTCCGCGCCGCTGCGCCAAATCCGCATGGCCCTTCGGCGGCCGGGCGGCAAGATCCCAAAGGACCGCATCCGCCACCACCCACGCGCGCGGGAGATTGGCCTTACGGGCCGCGTCCTCGCGCCACAGGAGCAGGGCCTGGAACAGGGCCTGCGCGGGTACCGACAGGTTCGCGCCCTGGCGATAACGGCGCACCAGCTGTTCGGGCGAGAAGCGATAGAGCCCGGGGTCGTTCAAGGCCGCGCAATCTTCGACGAGCCACGCGCTGCGCCCCAGGCGCTCGAGTTCCGCGAGCAGTGCGGCACGCAAGGCCTCGAGATGCCGCACGTCGTCTTGCGCATAGGCGAGTTGGCGATCGCTTAAGGGGCGCGCCGCCCAGTTGGTGCGCGTGGCGTCCTTGGCGAGATCCACCTTGAGTAATTGCGCTACGAGATTCGCATACCCGATCTGCTCGTCATAACCCACGAGCGCCGCCGCCATCTGGGTGTCGAACAACGGCGCCGGCAGGGCGCCGGTCTCCTGCAAAAGCAGCTCCAGGTCCTGTCGACCGGCGTGCAAGACCTTGATCCCCGGACCCGCGAGCGCCCGGCCAAGCGGCGCGATGTCGAGAGGCAGGGGGTCGACGAGCGTAATGGTGTCGGGGGTTGCGACCTGGATCAGGCAGAGCCTCGCGTAGTAGGTGCGCTCGCGCACGAACTCGGTGTCGAGACCCGTCCAGGGAGCCGCGGTGATGGCGGCGGCCAGTGCGGTGAGGGCCGCGCCGTCTGTCAGAAGTTCGGTCATGAGTCGGCCAGTGTAGAGGGATGCGGCGTTTTGTTCCAGCCGCGAAGCAGTTTATCATCCGCCATTATGTCTTCATCCTCGCCCGTATCTCGCTTTCGTGCGTGCCCCTAGATGCGGGCGCTGCTCAAATTGTTTCTCGACATCGGGTTTTTGGTGGGCCGCCCGCAGGATCTCCCGGCCTCGCGGGCCTTGCTGGTGCTCGCCGCGGTCTTGGCGCTGGCCACCAACTATGCGGTCGACACCGGTTTTTCGCATGATATCCAGCGGCTCGGCTTCGCCGTTGCCCAGACCTCCTTGCTGGGCCTGTGGATTGCGGCCTTCATCGCCATCCGCCGGTTGTGGGTGCGCTACGCGCAGACCATGACCGCGGTCTACGGCAGCAACGTGCTCATCAATCTCGTCACCTGGCCCCTGTCGTTTGGCCATGGCTTCGGCGCCCTGGGGTCTGAGATCCTGGCCATTGTCCTGGCAGTGTGGTTCACGGCCATCGTCACCAAGATCCTCTGGCACGCCCTGGAGCTCCCGCTGCCCTTGAGCGCGCTCATGACCTTGACCGGGATCTTCGTGAGCGGCTGGATCCTTATCACCCTCTTTCCTTTACCCAAAAGCTGATGCGTATCCATATTCTCGGAATCGGTGGGACATTCATGGGGGGGCTTGCGCTGTTGGCGCGGGCCTCGGGGCTTGCAGTGACCGGATCCGATCGCGGGGTCTATCCCCCCATGAGCGACCAGTTGCAAGCGAGTGGCATCGCCGTCAGCGAGGGCTATGACGCCCTGCCGACACCGGCCCCGGATCTGGTGGTCATCGGCAATGCCCTCTCGCGCGGCAATCCGGCGGTGGAGGAGGTCTTGAATGCCGGCATCCCCTACGTCTCGGGCCCCCAGTGGCTGGCCGAGCAGGTCTTGCGCGACCGCTTCGTCATCGCCGTGGCCGGGACCCATGGCAAGACCACCGTCACGAGCCTGGTCACCTGGATCCTGGAGCAGGCCGGACTCGATCCGGGATTTCTGATCGGCGGCGTTCCGCAGGACTTCGGGGTATCGGCACGGCTTACGCCGTCGCGCTTCTTCGTGGTCGAGGCCGACGAGTACGATACCGCGTTTTTCGACAAGCGCGCCAAGTTCATCCACTATCGGCCGCGGGCCGTGATCTTGAATAATCTGGAGTACGATCACGCCGATATCTACCCGGATCTTGCGTCGATCTCCCGGCAATTCCAGTATCTACTGCGAATCGTCCCCGGTACCGGTCTGGTCATCGCCAACGGCGCCGACCCCGCCCTTGGCGATGTGATCGCAGCCGGCGTCTGGACCCCGGTCGAGTATTTCTCGACGGCCGATGGCTGGGAGGCGCGGCTGCTGGCCGCCGACGGCAGCGCCTTTGTGGTGAGCCTGCGGGGGCACGAGATCGGCACCGTGCAGTGGTCGCTGGTCGGCCGTCACAATGTCGCCAATGCCCTGGCGGCGGTGAGCGCGGCGCGCTTCGCCGGGGTCCCGGCGGACATCGCCTTGCGGGCGCTCGCGACCTTTCGTGGGGTGAAGAGGCGTCTTGAGGTGTCCGGGAGCGCGCGCGGCGTTACCGTCTATGATGATTTCGCCCATCACCCGACCGCCATACGCGCGACACTCGAGGCCCTGAAGGCGCGCGTCGCGCCCGCGCGCGTCCTCGCCGTCCTGGAACCGCGTTCGAATACCATGCGCCAGGGGGTGCATCGCGACACCCTCGGCCCGTCGCTGGCCCTAGCCGACGCGACCTACGTCTTTGCCCCGCCGGATATCGGTTGGGATGTCGAGGCGGCGCTGCGCGGGCTCGGCGAGCGCGCGCGCGTCTACCATAGCCACGAGGCCCTGATCGCCGATCTCGCTACCGATGCGCGCCCCGGCGACCACATCCTCATCATGAGCAACGGCGGGTTCGCGGGTCTCCATCGCCGCCTGCTCGCGGCCCTTGAGGCTAACGCTTGATGCCGCCCCCGTGGATGTATTGGGAGAAGCCGGCGACGTCGTTACTGACGCGCCGGAATAGATGGTCGAGGCTGATCACGGCGTGCTCGAGGAGGTTCACCGCGATATAGGGGTGCTCGACCCGTATGCGCTTGTACTTGGCGCGCGAGAGCAGCAACACGCGCGTGTCATCGGATTTCGCACGCATGCGCGCCGAACGCGGTTTGCGGTCGAAAAACGACATCTCACCCATGAGCTCGCCCTCGGTCATGCGCCCGACCTCGCTTTCCTGCCCGCCATCGTCGTAATAGAGGGCCACTTCGCCCTTGACCACGAAGTACAAGGCCTCGCCGACCTCGCCGATATCGGCGATCGTCTCGTTCTTGCGAAACTGCACGAGCTCGGTATAGTCGAGCAGCGTCTCGACCTCCTTGATGGTCAATGACTCGCACAGATATTGATGCGTCAGAAACTCTGCCAATTCGACCTTGGACTTGCCTGCCATACCTCGTTCCCCGGTGCTCCGCGCGGCCTGCGCATAGGATAGCCGCTGTCATGGGGGAACACAAAAACGGCTACAATGAGGACGGTATCATCCATTATTGAGGAGATGGCGCAATGAGGAGACAGTTGGCCCTGGTCCTGGGCCTGACCTTGCCTTTGGTGATTTCCACCGCCCAAGCGAACGTGGTCGAGAGCATGGAGTACGTGCGTGTCAGTCCCGCGCAACCGGTGCCCCCGGGCCCCAAGATCCTCGTGCAGGAGGTGTTCTGGTATGGTTGTCCGCACTGCTTCCATCTGCAGCCGGTCTTGAACCGCTGGCTCGCGCATAAGCCGGCCGATGTCATTTTCGAGCGCCAGGCGGCGGCCATCAGCCCCTACTGGCTCCCGCAGGCCCGCGCCTTCTTCACCTTCAAGGACCTTGGTCTCTTGTCGGCCCTGCACGACAAATTCTTTAATGCCATCCATATCCACCATGAGGTCCTGGACAATGCCGCCACGATCTCCGCATGGGCGGCGCGTCATAGTCATGTAAGCGCGGCACGTTTCAAGGCCGTCTACCGGTCCTTTGCCGTGGGCCTCGCGGTACGCAAGGCCCGTCAGCAGCAGACCGAGGAGGACATACACTCAGTGCCGACCTTTGTCGTCGACGGGCGTTACCGCACGAATCCGAGCCTGGCCGGTGGGCGACGCCAGATGCTGCGCGTGGTCGACTACCTTGTCCACAAGGCGCTACGCCGGCAGGGGCACTGATCGTGAACGCCGCCCAGCTGTTCGTCCGCGCACTGGAAAACGAAGGGGTCGAGTACATCTTCGGGATCCCGGGCGAGGAGAACCTGGGCCTCATGGACGCCCTGCTCGATTCGCCCATACGATTCGTCACCACCCGCCACGAGCAGGGTGCGGCGTTCATGGCCGACGTCTATGGCCGGCTCACCCATCGCGCCGGCGTATGTCTGGCGACGCTCGGTCCGGGCGCCACCAATCTCGTGACCGGTGTCGCCGACGCCAACATGGATCGTGCCCCACTCGTGGCCATCGCGGGACAGGCCTCGACGTTGCGCCTGCACAAGGAGTCCCATCAGGTCTTGAATCTCGTGAACCTGTTCGCACCGATCACCAAGTATGCCGTTCAGGTGCTCGAGCCGGATACCGTGACCGAGGTGGTGCGCAAGGCCTTCAAGCTCGCGCAGATCGAGAAGCCTGGCGCGTGTTTCATAGACTTCCCGGAGAACGTGGCCGCGCGCCCCGCTACGGGCTCTCTCCTGAAGGTCCAGGCGGCCCCGGCGCCTTATCCGGCGGCCTCGCAGGTCGCGGAGGCCGCGAGCGTCATCGCCGCCGCCCACTTTCCGATCATCATGGCCGGCAACGGCGTGATACGAGGGCGCGGCTGCGACGCGCTCGTGCATTTCGCCGAGCGGCTCAATATCCCGGTCGCCACGACCTTCATGGCCAAGGGCGCGATCCCGGCGTCCCACCCCTTATGTCTGGGCACCGTCGGACTCCAGGCCCACGATTACATCTCCTGCGGTTTCGATCGGGCCGACGTCATCATCTGCATCGGCTATGATATCGTCGAATACCCGCCCGTCCTCTGGCACAAGACCGCCGATCGTCAAATCGTGCACATCGATCTGCGCGCCGCGGAGGTCGACGCCCACTACATCGTGACCGCAGGTGTCATCGGCGACTACGCGGTGACGCTGCCGGCCATCGCCGATCGCGTGACCAGCCGTCTCCCGGACCGCTTCGCGAATCTGCGTGAGCTGATCCGGCGCGAATTGAACGGCTTCCGTCATGACGCGACCTTCCCCGTCAAACCCCAGCGCGTGGTCGGTGATCTGCGCGAGGCCCTGGGGCCCGAGGACATCGTCGTGTGTGACGTGGGTGCCCACAAACTCTGGATGGCCCGCCTCTACGATGCTGAGCGCCCTAATACCTGCATCATATCGAACGGCTTCGCGAGCATGGGCATCGCCGTGCCCGGGGCCTTGGCGGCCACGCTCGCGGTGCCTGGGAGGCGCGTCGTGGCGGTGACTGGGGATGCCGGATTTCTCATGAATTCCCAGGAGATCGAGACCGCCATGCGCCTCAAGGTCGCGTTCGTGGTGCTTATCTGGAATGACAACTGCTACGGCCTCATCGAATGGAAGCAGCAGTTGCATTATCAGAGAACCGGCAACGTGCGCTTTACGAACCCCGACTTCGTCCAATATGCCCGGGCCTTCGGGGCCGACGGCTATCGCATCGAGCGCGCCGAGGATCTGCTGCC
>JAJZZU010000163.1 GCA_021797365.1 Pseudomonadota bacterium
TCATGCCCAAGCCCTTCGCCAACCGCCCCGGCAATGGCCAACATATCCATATGTCGGCGAACCGCGACGGCCGCAACGCCTTCGAGGACCCCGATGACCCCAGGGGCCTGCGGCTTTCCACGCTGGCCTACCAGTTCCTGGCGGGCATACTCGTCCACGCGCGCGCACTGGCCGCGCTCTGCGCCCCGACCGTCAATTCCTATAAGCGTCTGGTCGTCGGCCGCTCGCTGACCGGCTCCACCTGGGCCCCGGCCTATATCAGTTACGGCGACAATAACCGCTCGGCGATGGTGCGCGTACCGGGCGGCCGGCTCGAGCTTAGGCTACCAGACGGGGCATGCAATCCTTATCTGGCCACGGCCGCCCTCATCGCCGCCGGCCTCGACGGCGTGGAGCGTAGCCTCGATCCGGGGGCCCCGCACAACCTCGACCTCTACACCCTTCCCGCCAGCGAACGCGAGCGCACAGGCATCGGACTGCTCCCCCAAAACCTCCACGAGGCCCTCGTGGCCCTGGAAGGAGACATCGTGCTGCGCACGGCGCTGGGTCCCTTGGCCGAGGAATTCCTGACCCTGAAACACCAGGAGTGGCTCGAGTACATGCGCCATGTCTCGGATTGGGAGATCGCGCACTATGTCGACCTTTGAACCCATGACTTTCGCCCCGATACGTCAAGACGGAGACATCCTATGTGCGGGATCGTAGGGCTTATGATCAAAAATCCCGCCATGCGCGGCGAGATCGGCGCGCTCGGCCTGCCGATGCTCTCGGCCATGAGCGAACGCGGGCCGGATTCCGCGGGCTTTGCCTTGTTCACACAGGACGCGCGCCCCGATTGGCTCAAGATGAGCCTGCTCTACGATCCCCCGGCGACATCCCCGGCGTTTACCTGGACCGGGCTTCAGGACGCCGTCGACCGCGCGCTGACCATAAGGACGGAGATCCACGTCCGCGGCCGCCATGCACGACTTGCCATCCCGATCAAAGAGACGGCGCCTGAGGCGGTAGTCGCCTGGCTGCGCGCCCATCATCCCCATGTCCGCATCCTGTCGACGGGGTATTCCCTGGAGATCTACAAGGACGTCGGGGCGCCAGACGAGGTCGCGCGGCGTTATGGTTTCGCCACGTTCGCGGGCAGCCATATCGTCGCCCACACGCGCATGGCCACGGAATCGGCGGTGAGCGCCGATCGCGCCCACCCGTTCACGGCCGGCCACGACTTCTGTCTCGTCCACAACGGGTCTTTGTCAAACCCCCATGAGATCCGGCGCGCGCTCGCGGTCCACGGGATACGCTTCGACACCGACAACGACACCGAGGCGGCGTGCCGCTTTCTCGAATGGCGCCTGCGCGACGGGGACAGCCTCGAACAGGCCCTGCAGGCGGCGTTTGAAAGACTGGATGGATTCTTCACCTTCCTCATAGGCACGCCCGATCGTCTGGCCCTGGTCCGCGATCCCTTTGGCTGTAAGCCCGCGGTGGTGGCCGAGACCGACGATTACGTCGCCATCGCATCCGAGTTTCGCGCGCTCTCGCACCTCCCGCGCATCCAGGAGGCCCATGTCTTCGAACCGGTCCCCGAGGAGATGTATGTATGGACGCCGTAAACTTTGATCTCGCCACGACCTCGGTCACCGAGGTCAATGGCTACCTGCATCAGCACAAGGAGGCCCTCTGCGGACGGCAAGTCACCATCACCCACCCCGACGGCGCGCACAATATCGCAGTCGGGCTCGATCTCGACTGCGAAGTGCGCATCGAAGGGCACGCCGGCTACTATGCCGGCGGCATGAACCGGCGCGCCGCGATCACTATCGATGGCAGCGCCGGTACCGGGGTGGCCGAAAACATGATGAGCGGTCGCGTCGAGGTCAAGGACTTTGCCTCCAACGGCGCCGGGGCCTCGGCGCACGGCGGGCTGCTCGTCGTCCACGGCTCTGCGGGACTGCGCTGCGGCATATCCCTGAAGGGCGGCGATATCGTCATAGGCCAGTCGGTCGGGGCGTTCTCGGGTTTCATGGCGCAGGCCGGGCGCATGGTCATCTGCGGAGACGCGGGCAAGGCCCTGGGCGACTCCCTCTACGAGGCCGTCATCTACATCCAGGGGGCCATTGCCTCCCTGGGCGCCGATGCACGCCTTGAGCCCATGGATGCGACCGACGTGCTGGCCGTAAGGACCCTGCTCACGCAGGCGGGGCCGACATTCGCGCGCCATGATCCCGGCGCCTTTCGCAAGGTCACATCGGCGCGCACGCTCTACCACTGGAATCAAAACGCCCCCCAGGACTATTGAGGTGTTGCCATGAATACGAATGAGGACACCAAAGTCCCTTTGTCCGAGGAAGAGTCGTACGGTTACGACCGCAAGATCCTGGACTACATCCACAAGGCCGCGGCGCACGGACTCTACGAGATCCGCGGCCTGGGCGCCAAGCGCGCCCTGCCGCATTTCGACGACCTGGTCCTGCTCGGCTCTTCGCTGTCTCGCTATCCGCTCGAGGGCTACCGCGAGAAATGCTCGACCCAGACGATACTGGGCACGCGCTTTGCCAAAAGGCCCATCGTCCTCGATATTCCGATCACGATCGCCGGCATGAGCTTTGGCGCGCTATCGGCCCATGCCAAGGACGCCCTCGGCCGGGCCGCGACCGCCGCCGGCACCTCCACCACTACCGGCGACGGCGGCATGACCGCCGAGGAACGCCAATCCTCGCGCATCCTCGTCTACCAATGCCTGCCATCCCGCTACGGATTCAATCCCCACGACCTACAAAGCGCCGACGCCATCGAGATCGTCATCGGACAAGGCGCCAAGCCCGGGGGCGGCGGTCTGCTCCTGGGCCAGAAAATCAATCCGCGGGTCGCCGCTATGCGCACGCTGCCGGAGGGCATAGACCAGCGCTCCGCCTGCCGCCATCCCGACTGGACCGGTCCCGACGATCTCGCCATCAAGATCCGGGAGCTACGCGAGATCACAGACTGGATGAAACCGATCTACGTGAAGGTCGGTGCCTCGCGCACCTTTCATGACGTGAAGCTCGCAGTGGCCTCCGGTGCCGATGTCGTGGTCGTCGACGGCATGCAAGGGGGCACGGCGGCGACCCAGGCCTGCTTCATCGAGCATGTCGGCATTCCCACCCTGCCGGCGCTGCGTCAGGCGGTCGACGCCCTCGAGGATCTGGGCCTTAAGGGCGAGGTCCAGCTCATCATCTCGGGGGGCATCCGTACCGGCGCCGACGTCGCCAAGGCGCTCGCCATGGGCGCCGACGCGGTGTCCATCGGACAAGGTATGCTCATCGCCCTCGGATGCAATGCCGGTGACTACGAGAGCGATGGGGCGCGGCTGTCGGCTGACGCCGATTACCGCTCCCTGGGCACCCGGGCGGGCTTCTGCCACCATTGCCATACCGGCCTCTGTCCAGTCGGGGTCACCACCCAGGACCCCATCCTCGAGACGCGCCTGAGCGCCGAGGCCGGCGCCAAGCGCGCCACCAATTACCTAAAGACCCTCACCCTCGAACTTACGACCATGGCACGCGCCTGCGGGAAGCATAACGTCCATCATCTTGAACGCGAGGATCTGGCGGCACTGACCGTGGAGGCCGCGGCCATGGCGCGTCTGCCACTGGCCGGCACCGACTGGACCCCAGGAACCACACCATGACCGAGGCCCCCGGTGATCATCGCCTACTCTGCCTGCGTCCGGGGCATGGTGCCCCCAAAATCCCGGGGGCGGGACGCCCCGACGGTCCGTGCCCCGCAGCCCCGGCAAAGCCCCGCGCGGAAAGCCACCATGAGGGCGCGCGTAGCGCACGCACCCGAGAGGGCCTAGGGCTCGCTCCACGCAAAGGACCCGCGGGTACAGTCGATTGTTCCGAGGAATGGCTGAGAGGCGCGATGCCATAGACCCATCACCTGCCCGTCGAACGCCGTAGATAGGGGCATCGGCACCTTACTGACTGCTATCATTCCGGTACACCGGAATGATCAATCGTGCGTCTCGTCCAACGAAACCCTTCATAGAAACCCTTCGGTGATCCTGGGCCATGCCATGGACTCTCTCGCAGACATTCCCTTCCCTACACCATCCCCAATAATTCCATAAGTCGCCACACTATTAATGTCATATTAGTGTTTGTTCAATACTGATAGCGTTCAAAGGTGGTGCATGGCGTGCCACACAATGGATCATATATACCATGGCTTCCGCATGAACGCGCCACGAAACGGCGTCGCGGCGCGGTTTTCCCAAGACCACTGGCATGGCGCGCTTATTGCTTGATGGGTCCTGTCACCCCACTACCGCGAGGCCCCGCCATGAGCGCCGTACCCCACGCTGATAGAACCTTGAGAAGCCAGAGCCTAGGCTTCCTGGAAGCGATCGGTCAGTCACTTGCCAACATCTCGCCGACACTCACACCCGCCCTCAATATCAGCGCGGTCGTGGCGCTCGCCGGACAGGCAAGCTGGCTCGTCTATGGGATTGCCACCATCGCCCTGCTGCTCGTGGGCATGAATATCTCCGCGCTCGCCAGCCGCTTTTCGGCGGCAGGGTCGTTCTTTGTGTTCATTTCCCAGGCTATGGGCCCCATGGCCGGCGGCATAGCGGGCTGGGCATTGGTAGCCGCTTATATCGGTACCGCCATGGCACTCCTAGGCGGCCTTGCCATCTTCGTGAACAATGCGCTGGCACCCGAAGGTCTTACGCTGCCCATCCCGGTCACCTATGTCATAAGCGCCGCCCTCGTCTGGTACCTGGCCTATCGGGACATCAAGCTCTCTTCGCGCATAAGTCTCGTAGTCGAGGCCATCTCGATCACCGCCATCTCCCTCCTGGTGTTGACGGTCTTTGGTCGCCACGTATCGCAGCCGCTCATTCATGCGCAACTGACACTCGTCGGGGCCAACGGCAAAGGCATGTCGGAGGCGATCGTGCTCGCGATCTTCTCATTCGTGGGCTTTGAGAGTGCGGCCACGCTTGGCAAGGAGACCCGCGATCCCCTTAGGAATATCCCGCGCGCGATCATGTACAGCATGATCGGCGCAGGGGTGTTTTTCATGGTCATGGCGTTTGCGCTCATGATCGCCTACAAAGGCAACGTGCAGGCCTTGGGCAACGATCCGGCCCCGCTCCTGACACTCCTGAAGGCCCTGCACCTGGCACGCTTCGCCACCGTCATTTACGCGATCGCATCGGTGAGCCTTTTTGCGTGCGTGCTGGCCTCGGTGAACGCCGCCTCGCGGCTCTTGTTCTCGATGGGCCGCTATCATTTCATCCACCGATCCATGGGGCTCGTACACGCCGGACACAAGACCCCGCATGTGGCCGTGGCCATAAGCTCGGCCTTGGCCCTGCTCGGCCCCCTGCTTCTTTTAAGCCAGGGGCCCATGAACACCTACGAGCTGACAGGCACCTTCGCGACCTTCGGGTTCATCTTCGCCTATCTGCTCATCAGCGTGGCCGCGCCCTTGTATCTCAACAAACAGCGCGTGCTGACCACCCGGCGCGCGCTGTTAGGGGGTAGCGCGGCACTCTTCATGCTCGCGGCCTTCTTTGGCAGTGTGTACCCGGTCCCCAGCTATCCTTACAATATCCTGCCCTACCTGTTCGTTCTGTATCTGGCGGCCGGCCTTGCCTGGCTCGTACACCTGAAGAAAAACGCGCCGCAGGTGCTGACGCTCATGGAGCACGACCTGGAGTCCCAGGAACAGGAGGTCTTTGGGCGCAAATAGCCGCTCTCAAGGCCGCGAGCCTTCCGTACGGTGGCGCGGCCTCCGGCACGAGACCGGCCGGCAGGCGCGTCCACCGCCGCGCGCCCAAACGAGGAGATGTGTCATGAGGTCACCATTCGCGTGATAATGGAACCCGCATATACAGAGCCTTCCCCAGGAGGCGGCTATGCCGACACCGTGCACGTCCGGCCCACGCGCCAGGAGTCACCGGAATTTCATATAGCCTTACGCTCCGTGCCGGGTACGCGCGAACGCAATGAGGATTACGTGGGCTTCGTGGCAGGGACCCCGGAGGACCGTGTGGCCAAGGGCAGCGTGCTCGCCATGGCCGATGGCATGAGCGGAGCCGCGGGCGGGCGGGTGGCGGCGGAGCTCACGGTGCGCGGCTTTCTGGAGGCCTATTACGGTCTGCCGGCGACCTTGCGCCCCGAGCTTGCCGCCGGGCGCGCCCTCGACACTATCAATCGCTGGCTGTTTCGTATCGGACGCACCGATGCCAATCTGCGCGAACTGGCGGCATCGTTTGCCGCGCTCATCATTCGCGCGCGCGAGGCT
>JAJZZU010000164.1 GCA_021797365.1 Pseudomonadota bacterium
CTCCGACTCATACCCCTTCATCTCCATGGCCAGATCGCGGATCACGTCCATCAGCGGCGAGCGCCTCGGGGTATATCCCGGCGCAGTTCGCCCAGGGCGCCAGCACCGCCGCATCGAATGACGCCAAGAGTCCGGCCGGGGCGTTGGCCACGGCATAGCGCCAGCCATCCGGGCCACCCGTTCGCGTGTTTAGACCGGCTGATGGCACATGACCAAGGTGTGGTTCCCGAGTAACCTCGGCCGGTTTCCCTGCCAGGGGTGTGTAGGGGTGGCTTGCCGTCGCGCCGCGCCGCCTTGATTGGTCAGGACAAATTCCGCCCGTATGGTAAAATACCGCGTTGATAACCGCATGATAGTGCGGGACGACGATCGGTGAAAAAATATGGCCCCGAACGCGCGTTTCGATCTGAAGCTCAAAGAAGACGAGAAAGAACTGTTTGCGCAGGCGGCGGAACTGATGGGGACGACGACTGCGGGATTCGTACGGGCCGCCGCCAAGGGAAAGGCACGTATGCTTGTGGAGCAGGAAACCCGGGTCACCTTGTCGGCGCACGACTTTGCGAATCTCGCGGCGGCTTTGGATCTGCCGTTTACGCCGAACAAAGCCCTAAAGGGGGCCCTGAAGGCCGCAGGCGCAGTCAAGCGGGGTGCTTGAGGAGCGGCGGTTCGACCCGCGGATTCATCGGGGACGCGATTCGTCGACCGAATCTCCCCGGAGCCTCGCGGGCCTAATCGATGCCCCGACGCCCTGCTCGCGTTGGATGTGTGGGAATCCGCGTCGGTATTTGGGGAACGTTCCATACAGGAACGACGGGCCAAGCAAGGGCGTTATCGCCCAAGCGACAAATAAAGCGTGGCGGGAGAATCCGTGCAGGCGATAAATCCGTAATGCCGATACAATAAAGCGGCGTTCTTGTCTTTGGCGTCCACGACCAGGGCATACGCGGCGCCCTCTTCCCGGGCCCATGAAACGGGGCCTTGGGCGCCTGCTCCCGGACCTTCGCCTCTAAAAGCGAGGACCTTCTCAGTATAAGGGTGGGGGCAGCGTGCGGAGCTAAGCCGGGTCGGGCAGGACCGCCGTGACATGCTGTATGCTGCCTGGCCATAATCTTGGTCGACGGGCGTAAAAAAGTCGCTGGAACTATCGGGAGCGGCATCCGCTGATGATTGGGCGCGTTCAAATACTGGCCGCATAGCGCAAGGGCCCGCTCACACACCGCGTAGGACGACTATGGAAATTCCAGTTATCCGATGTGGATGAATGGGTGCGCGCCGGGGGCCCAGCCGAAGAAGGCATGCAGGAAGAAAGTTGGGAGCGAAGAATGATCAGCAGTGTTCAAGATTACCCGGTCAGCCACTACTTCAACCCTGACGCCGCGCAGCGGTTCTTTATCCCGAAGTACCAGCGCGAGTATGTGTGGAAGCCGAAGGACTGGGAGGCGCTATTCAACGACCTTGAAGATTCGCCCAAGGGATATTTCCTAGGCTCGATCATATGCGTGAATAACCAAAGGGATTCGATGGCGGGTGGGCGCTTGGAATTGATCGACGGGCAGCAACGTTTCACCACAATCAGCCTGCTATTCTGCGCGCTTTACGATCGGCTGAAGGCACATTCGGACCCGGATGACGACTTCAATGTTGAGATGGTGAACCTCAAGAACCGGCTCTTTATCAAGTCGACCAATCAGTGGCGCTTTGAACCGAGCGAGCAGGCGCAGAACAAGGCCGATTTCCAGAAGGTACTGAGTGATCTCTTCCCGAAGCTGGTCGCGGTGCCCAAGGGGCTGAGCTACTATGGAAACCGGCGAATTGCCAGAGCCTATGGCTATTTCCGTGAGCGGTTGCAGGCGCTGAGCATAGAGCAAGTATTAGCGCTGCTGGATAAGCTGAAGGCGGCAATCTTGGTCAAGATCGAGGTGCCCAGCCACTCGGATGCCTTCGCTCTGTTCGAGACGATCAACAACCGAGGGATGCCGCTTTCGGCCATCGACATCATCAAGAACAACCTACTGGCCGAACTGGATAAGCGCCCTGATTACGGCATTGACCGGGCATTTGACGAGTGGAAAGACCTCATCGACCTGTTGCCCGACCCGGCGGTGCAGGAGCGCTTTCTGCGCCAGCTGTACAACATGTTCAAGTACCTCAAGCGGGTCGAGGTCAAAGGTTGCACGCGCGCCACACGCTCGAACCTGATCACCATCTACGACACCTTGTTGCGCAAGCGCCCGGTTTGGCTATTCGGTGCCCTGCAAGCTAAGGGTAAAACCTACTCAGCTCTGCTCAACTCCGGTATGGCGCGAGGTGAATGGGGAGACAGCGCCGCAGACGCCTTGCAGGACCTGCAGCGCTTGGGGGCCGCGCCGGCTTACGCGTTCTTGTTGTGGGCCAGTCAGGTCGCGCAGAGCCAGAAATGGAGTGAGGGCGATGCTGTGAGCTGCTTGGTCGCTTTACTTACCAAGTGGTTCTTCTGGCGCAACCTCACCGATATGCCGCCCACCCGCGAACTCGATCCGATGTTCATGGATTTGGTCAGCCACTTGCTGAAGCAGATCCGTGGCGGTGACATCAAAACTCTTGACGATTTCATCCAGCAGGCCGGTGATTGGTTGCTGGCACGGGCGGCCCCGCAGGATGTTTGCGAGTCGCGACTTAAGGGCGATGTGTACGTTGAGAATTACGACGCCACGCGGTTCATGCTGTGCAAGCTGGAAGAGGCGCACCAAACACGCGAAAACAGGCGGGACCTGTGGGCACATGACGCCAATGACCGCCCCGTCTTTACCGTCGAACACATCCTGCCGAAGACCGAGAACTTGGGGCAGGGGTGGGTGGCGATGCTCGAAGGTGATGAGAAAGGTTCAGCTGCAGCCATTCGCGAGCGCTGTGCCCACCAACTCGGCAACCTGACCCTAAGTGGCTACAACTCCAAGCTCGGCACGATGGAATTTTTGAAGAAGCGGGATCGCAAGAACGATCAGGGGGACTTCATCGGCTATCGCAATGGCCTGTACCTGAATGCGGATTTGGTCAGCCGAGGCGATTGGAACGAGGCCGCCATTGTGGCGCGAACAGACAAGATGTTCAAGGAGGTGAGGTCCCTCCTGAGCCTGCGGGAGGAGCAATAGATCATGCTCGTGTACGTCAACCATTTTCTGTTTGAGCCTGCGCAGGGCCTGGACCAGATCATGGAGTTCGTGGCCAAATGGGTGGGGCAGCGTGCAAAAAGTTATGTCGATGCCTCGCGGCTTGCCGAGGGAATCCGAGAGCTGAAGCTCAAGGACGGCAGTACATTGAGCTCACGCGCCACCTGGTCTCACGACAAAGGAAAGACCTATCCTTTCTGGTTCTGTGCGCAGCTTAGCCATCGAGATGAAAAAATTGCGGGCAGACGCTGGATTACTGAAATTGGTCTACACCAGGGAGCCGAAGGGCAGTCTATAGAGTGCTCTTTGCTGCTGAGGACCGACGAGATCAGCGCACGGGTTACCGCTTCCATTCAGGTGACTCGTCCCAAACTGGTCGAGCAACTCATCCAGTCATGCAACCCTCTCGGGCAAACTCCAGGCTTGAAGGTCAAACAACTGACGCTGGAAAGTGCATCAGCTTTTTTGCGTGAGGTGGAGCGCGACGAGCGGAGCTATCCGATTGTGATCCTGAGCGCCAATCGCGATAACGAATACCCGGTCGCCGCTGAGCGTTTGCGGTCAATATTGGTTGGGTTGGCAGACGTCGTTCGCGTGCCGGCCGAAGAAGACACGTTTGCCATTGAAGAGCTTGTTGGGCGCCGCTTCATGGCCTTTGGCGGGGCGCTCAACATTTTATTTCCTGGTCGCCAAGGTGATCGCGGGCTTTTCTATGAAACGGTACTGTTGCGCCCTGATGAGATTGCCGACCTTCTAGAAAGCGGCCATTCGATCGAGTCCGAGGTCTTATCCACGATAACGCATCGCACTAATCTACCATTTTCATGGCGGCATATTTCGCCGGAGAAAGTTAGGCAGGCCGCACTTCGTGCCCAGCTGGCGCAGATGATCGAACGGGCCAAAGCGAGTGATCAATTAGAGGAGATTAAGGAATACGTCGCTCTGCTGGAGTTTTCCGATAAGGAACTGCAGTCCAAAGACAAAGAGCTTGCACGCATTCGTTCCAATTACGAAGAAAAGGAACAAGAAGTTCGAGCGCTTCAGGCAGATATCACCAACCTCAAACATGCGTTGAGTGGGGTACAATCGAGTGAAGATGAAGGGGTGTACCTTGCGGAGTTCTTGGCGCCCTTACGCGACTCTGTTGCTGCCATTCGCAATGGACGTCCAAGTCTCCAGCAAACTGTGGATCTTATTGCCACGCTTTACTCGGATCGGCTCGTTTTTCTGGAGACCGCCAAGGGTTCCGCAAAGGAATCTGATCGTGGAGGATTCCGTCAGGGGGCGAAGGCATTCGATCTGTTGCAAAAGCTTGCGACTGAATATTGGCAGCAACTTGCTGACGGAAAAAGCGATCAACAGGCTAAGGCCGTGTTTGGGCAAAACGCTTATGCAGCTAATGAAGCCAGTACCTTGAGCAACGACGGCAAGCGTCGGCGCACTTTTAGCTACCATGGGCGTGACTTTCTAATGGAGAAGCACTTAAAGCACGGTGTGAAAGATAGCGTGGCCGAAACCCTGCGTGTGCATTTTGAATGGCTGGCTCACGAGAGGAAGATCATCGTCGGCCATTGTGGCAAACATCTGGATTTCTGATGAGGGCGACACCCCAAAAGTATAGGGCGACTACGGTTTGATCGGAAGCTGCCCACGCTCTCGCAACACGAGAAGCAATTGGGTCTTGTGCCATGCCACCTGCATCCCAAAGCCATTATGCGTCACCCGGGCCGCCCCGGTATCCAGGGCGTCCTGTGTGGGTTTCCCATCCGCCCGTAAGCCCGCGGCATCGATCAATTTCCCGAGCGCGATAGCCGAGAGCCCCACGGTTTTGGCGATCGTCGTCTGATTGGTCCAGCAGGCGTGGTCGACGGGAGGCGCGCACGCGAAGCCAAGCGCCTGCTTGCTGAGGGCGTCGGCCTCGCGGTTCTGTTCGCGCGGGATCCACGACAGGCGCACGCGGCCGATGCGGCGCACCAAAACCTGCGCGTGTTCGCACAAGGCCCACAACCCAGGCGCCTTGACGCCCCACGTGCCATCCACTTGGTTGATCACGAGCTGACTATCGCCTTGCACGATGAGATGGTGCACGTCCCGATGGGCCGCTTCCTCCAGCACGGCGATAAGCGCCTGGTATTCCGCCTCGTTGTTGGTCCCAAAGCCGATGGCCTGGCTGATCTCGGCGATCTCGCCGTTCGGTCCTTTCAGGACAGCGCCTATGCCGCGCGCTCCGGGATTGGGTTCCGCCGCGCCGTCAAACCAGGCGTGCCAGGCGTCGGCATCCGCCTTTCGGGCCGCTTCCACGCGCTCTTGCTCGGCTTCTTTGATGCGTCGACGCTCTGCCAGAAACTCGCCGAAGGGCCGACCGTTGGCCTTTTTCTCCAACAAAAGTCGCAAGGCCTCGTTTTCCGAAAGGTTCTCGTTCTGCGAGCGCCGCTTGGCTTTGGCGATCTCTTTGCGAAAGGCGGCGGCCTTCAAATCTTCATCAATCATCCGAGCCCCCTTGTTTCGTTCAGTCCTGCTGCTTCGCGGCCTGGCGGCCTGCCTCGTAGGCGGCCATCAGGGCGCTCTTGACGCCCCAGACGCTGACCTCGTGGAAGTCCAGGCGATCACTGTTGCGGGTTTCCAGGGTTTCGATGAGCAGATGGTCCAGCGCGATCTTCGGGAGCAGAGTGTCGAGGGTTTTATCGGTTTGCTCGGTCATAAGGGTCTCCTTGCGGCGTCGTTGATGGCCTTGCCGAGATCATAGGCAGCCTGGCCAGAATGCAAGCGGGGCAGCGCTCCGGCACATGTCAGCCGCTTCCCAGAGCTTCGCGCATGGCCAGTAACACCGCCTCGAACCGGCTTTCGACTTCGAGAAAAAACGGCGAGCGCCGACGAACCTTGATCTGCCCGAAGAGGTGTCGCTCCTGGGCAAACGTGACCACGAGCCGCTGACGCGCCCGGGTCATCGCGACATAGAACACGCGCCGCTCCTCGTTGGGATCATCGGCTAGGAGATCTCGGGTGTCACAATCGCCGCCGCCCAAATACCAGACCGTGTCGAACTCAAGCCCCTTGGCGGCATGCACAGTCATGAGCCGCACCACATCCTTGTCCGCGGTGTGCACGTCCGTCTGCAGGGCCAGGTCGTCA
>JAJZZU010000165.1 GCA_021797365.1 Pseudomonadota bacterium
GGAGGGTTATCGCCAGCGCTTCGTGCATTTGTGGGCGCTCGACCATAAGGGACCCCTGGCCCTCCTGCAAGGCGATGTCGACGAGGCCGGTCTGGATCTCGCATGCGCGATCACCGCGCGCTTTGGACAAGGGCGGTGCGAGGCGCGGGTGCGTATGGCCGTGGGCAGGCCGGGCGGCCCGACCCGCGAGCGCGACGTGGCGCCGCTGCCGGCCCATGCGCTGGCCGCCGATTGGTATTTGTGAAGCCATGGATCTCGACGCCCGCTATTTGCTGTGCCCCATGCCGGTGATTCGCGTCAGCGCCGCCATCGGCCGGGTGGCCGTCGGCGATACTTTGACCGTGCACTGCACCGACCCGGGGGCCTTGCACGACATACCGGCCTGGTGTCGCCTTGAGGGGCACGAGGTCGTGGCGGCGCGCACCGAGGCCTCCGGAGACATAGTGATCGTCATACGGGTCGGGGGCCGAGGATGACCGACAAAAACGCACCGCAGACCAGGGATGAAGGGGGCGGCGAGCGTCAAAGGGTGGTCTTGCGCGGACTTTTCATCAACGTCGTGCTGGCCACAGGTCAGCTCGTCGTGGGGGTGCTCGGGCGGTCGGCGGCGCTGGTCGCTGACGGCTTCCATACCCTGTCGGATCTTTTGAGCGATACGCTGGTGCTGGCGGCGGCGCATTTCGGGGCGCAGGCGGCCGACGAGGACCACCCCTACGGACATGCGCGCATCGAGACCGCCGGCACCTTCGGGTTGAGCCTGGTCCTGGTCGGTGCCGGTGTTGGCATAGCACTTCATGCCGCCGCGGCCCTGGGTGCGCCGGGGCAGCTTGCGCGTCCGGATTTTCTGGCGCTCGCCATGGCGCTCGCCGCCATCGGCATCAAGGAGGGCTTGTTCCGTTACATGCGCCGCGCCGGTTCGCGGCTGCAGTCCGAGCTCCTTCACGCCAATGCCTGGCATTATCGGACCGACGTCTTTTCCTCGATCGTGGTGGCAGTCGGCGTGGCCGGCAGCATGATGGGCGTGCGCGACCTCGACTCGGTGGCCGCCATCGGTGTCGCGATTCTTATCGTTCGCATGGGCGCCATGCTGGGCTGGCAGGCCATGCGCGAGCTCGTCGATACCGGATTGGAGGCCGAGAAGCTCGAGCGCATCCGGCGCGTCATCCTGTCGATCGACGGTGTTCGCACCTTACATCTGTTGCGTACGCGTCGCGCCGGGGGGCGTGCGTTTGTCGACGTCCATATCCTCGTGGACGGGACCATCAGCGTCTCGGAGGGCCACCAGATCAGCGAGATGGTGCGCGTAGCGCTCATGCGTCACGTGAGCAATATCGCCGATGTGGTGGTGCATATCGATTCGGAAGACGACGAGCATGCCGCCACCAATGCGCGTTTGCCATTGCGCGCCGAGATCCTGAAACGTCTTGACCATTATTTCGCGGGTATCGAGGCCGCTCGCGCCATCGACTCGGTGGTTCTGCACTATCTGTGCGGGCGGATCGCCGTGGAGTTGCATCTGTCGCTGGATCTGGCCCCGACCGCGGCCGATGCCCGGGTCCTGCAGGAGCAGTTCGCGCAGGCGGCGGCGCGCGATCCGCAAATCGCGTCCGTGGAGGTCTGCTTTCGTTGATTGCCCTTTTATGGTGCATATTGTCCAGGAACGCCCCATTATGGGGACATGCATGACGCCCCGTGCCCGAAACCACCCAGTTTGCGGCGTTTGCTTGCTGGCATATTTCGTGCAAAATGGCCGCCTCAGGCGTAATGACCGCCCCGGCGCCCCACAATAATTCAGAGTCAGGAGAAATGCATGTCCGCGAACGTCTTGAAAATGATCAAGGATAACGACGTGAAGTTCGTCGATTTTCGGTTTACCGACACCAAGGGAAAGGAGCAGCACGTATCCGTGCCGTCCCATACGGTGGATGAGAAGCTCTTCGAGGAGGGGAAGATGTTCGATGGCTCGTCCATCGCCGGCTGGAAGGCGATCAACGAGTCGGACATGGTCCTCATGCCAGATGCCGCCACCGCGGTGCTCGACCCGTTCACCGAGGAGCCCACCCTGCTGCTACGCTGCGACGTGCTCGAGCCCGCGACCATGAAGGGCTATGATCGCGATCCCCGGTCCATTGCCAAGCGTGCCGAGGCCTACATGAAGAGTACCGGTGTTGCCGACACCGCGTACTTCGGTCCCGAGCCCGAGTTTTTCATATTCGATGACGTCCGCTGGACCGTCGACATGTCGGGCTCGTCTTGCCGCATCGATTCCGAGGAGGCCAGTTGGAATACCGGCAAGGATTATGACGGTGGCAACCTCGGCCACCGGCCGGGGGTGAAGGGCGGCTATTTCCCGGTCCCGCCGGTCGACTCCGCGCAGGATATCCGGAGCGCCATGGCGCTCGCCATGACTGAGATGGGACTGATCGTGGAGGCCCACCATCACGAGGTCGCCACTGCCAACCAGAACGAGATCGCCACCCAGTTTGCCCCGCTGGTGCGTAAGGCCGACGAACTCCAGATCCTGAAGTATTGTGTTCATAATGTCGCGCGCAACCACGGCAAGACGGCGACGTTCATGCCCAAACCCATCGTCGGCGATAATGGTTCGGGGATGCATTGCCACCAGTCTCTGGCCAAGGGCGGCAAGAATCTGTTCACGGGCGACGGCTATGCCGGCTTGAGCGAGACCGCGCTTTTTTATATCGGCGGGATCATCAAGCACGCGCGCGCCTTGAACGCCATTACCAACCCGCTTACCAACAGCTACAAGCGCCTGGTTCCCGGCTTCGAGGCCCCCGTCATGCTCGCCTACTCGGCGCGCAACCGTTCGGCCTCCATCCGCATCCCGCATGTGGCCAATCCCAAGGGCCGACGTATCGAGGTCCGTTTCCCAGACCCTGGGGCCAACCCCTATCTGGCGTTTTCGGCCATGATGATGGCGGGCCTCGACGGCATCCTGAACAAGATCAATCCGGGTGACGCCGCTGATCATGATCTCTACGAGCTGACCCCGAAAGAGGCCAAGAAGATCCCGACCGTCTGCCATTCCTTGGACATGGCCCTGGAAGCGCTGGACAAGGATCGCAAATTCCTGACGGCCGGCAATGTCTTCACAGACGAGTTCCTGAACTCCTACATCGCGCTCAAGATGCAGGAGGTCACACGCCTGCGCATGACCACGCATCCCGTCGAATTCGACATGTATTACAGCGTCTAGGTAGCTACCGTCTGTCGCAAGACCCGGGGTCCTCCCGGGTCTTGTTGTTTTGGTGTCCGATCGATTCCGTCTGATTCCCTGACCGCATGAGTCCCGTTGCGGACAGCCACGAGCCACATCCGGCTTGCCGAAAACGCCACATCATGACATTTTCAGCCGTGTTCGTATGTTGGATGCTGATGAGTATGATGGGAATTCCAAACGTATCGTCCCGTCATCGTTGTCCGTCATAGGCCCGATCTTTGTGCCCTCCCCACGGGACCATAATGCGCCCTCGCCGGATTGGCGACAACGTGAATGGAAGAGGTGCTTATGAATCGGAGCAAGGTAGACGAGTTATTGTGTGAGGCGTTCGAGACCGAACGCGGCGGGGTCAGGATCTATGAGACCGCGTTAAGCTGTGTACAGAACGCCGACTTGCGCAAGGAGTGGGAGAAGTTCCTGGCCGAAAGTCGCCGTCATGAGCAGATATTGAAGGATATCTGCACGGAGTTTGGCGTGAACGCCGAGCAGGAGACGAGCGGCCGGAAGATCGTGCGCAGCCTCGCGGAAACTCTGGTAAAGATGATGCAAATGGCGCTGAGTTCGGGCGTGAAGGGGCAGGCCGAGATCGTGGCCGCGGAGGCCGTCACTACTGCCGAGCTCAAAGACCATATGAACTGGGAATTGATCGGCGAGGTCGCAAAGAAGATGGAGGGCCACGACGCGGCGATCCTGAAAAAGGCCTACGAGGAGGTAGAAGATCAAGAGGACCGCCACTTCTACCACTCGCGAGGCTGGGCGCGCGAGTTATGGGCGGCTTCCCTCGGCGTCCCGGCCGTGATCCCGCCGCCCGAGGAGAAGATGAACGTGAAGAGTGGGATGGGTGCCGCTACCGCCCAGGGTTCCCGTAAGTTTATGTAAAAAAGCGCGGCAGGATGTCCCCTGTCCGCGCCCTGTCCCGGCCGCGCGCCCGAGAGGTCCGCGGCCTTCGTTTTTATCCCAAGCCCCCGCCCGGTATGGCCTGGACGGGGTCGTTGCCGGTGGTGGTGACCCCGAGCGAGGCATAGGCGCCGGGATTACGCGCCTCGCTAAAGGGCGGAATCGACAGCGTTTGGATATTGCCTGGCGGCACGGAGCCGCTGGCGGTGGCAAGCACATTGTCGACCACATACAGGGCCTTGCCGTTGTGGGCGATCGCCAGCCCATACGCATCGGTAAAGGGTGTGGCGCTTGTGAGCGCTACCGGTGTCGTATCCCAGCCGACCCCTGAGGCGAGTGGGTTCGTTCGCGTAAAGACGTCGACTGTGCCGTTGGCGCCTCCGCTCGTGCCTTGTTGGGTGGCCACATACAGCCGACGCCCCTTCGGGCCTATGGCAAGACCAAGGGCTTTCTCGCCGGGTACCGTGAGCGTCGGTGTCGTCGCCGGGGTGAGGCTACCGTTGGCCGCGTCTATGCGATAGATCGAGATGCTCGTGGGCGAGCCTGCATGATTGTTGGTGACGTAGAGGTGGCGGCCGGCCGGGCCGCTGATCACAGTCCAGGGATTGCTTCCGGCCGGAATGGTATTGGTGGACGTCAAGGCCCCCGTGTCCTGATCGATGGCAAAGCCCTCCACGCTACCCGACGCGTACTGGGCGATGTAGAGATACTGCCCGGTGGGGTCGACGGTGAGCAGCATGGGGTAGAGGCCGCTCGTGTCCGTGGGGCTTGCGCCAAGCGCCGTGGGGGCCGCGCCCGACAGGCTATAGGAGCTGATCGTTCCGGGACAATTACCGCCACTGGTGTTCTGGTAGCAGCTATTGGCGACATACAGGTAGCGACCCGAGGGGTCGACCGCGATGCCCATGGGGCTTTGGCCGGCCGCCACCGAGGATCCTAGACCCAGCTGGCCTTGGCTATCGACCGGAAGGACGGTTACCGTGCCGGCGCCACCGCTCGACCAATCCGAGGCATAAAAAGTCGCACCATCGGGGGCGATCGTGCCGGCGCTCGGCCCATTACCTCCGTCTTGGGATGTCACCGGACCGCTGAGGGCCCCATTGGCCGCCACCGCATAGCCCGCGATCATATTGGGGGCCTGCTCTACGACGTAGAGCCTCTGCGGCGCGATGCCGACCGTGGCCACCAGGCCCGCGACCCCTTGTGGTAGGGGCCGGGTGCGTGCCGAGGCGATGAGCGTCGGTCCCGAACCTGTAGTCGTGGCGCTATAGGCGACCAATTCATCACGGCTGGTGTTGGTCACATAAACGGTATGCCCGAGCGGGGAGATGAGCGTGCCGGTCGCCTGCCCGGTTGATCCCAGGACCGCCGAGGTGGGGCACGACACGCCGCCCCCTACAAGCGGGAACGTGACAAGCTCAGTGTCCCCGGACCCTTGACCCACGACATTCAGCTGGCTCGCGCCGACAGACAGGGCGCTTGCGGTAAGTCCCGAGGGGAGCGGTACGGTATCTTGTGCATTGAGCGTCCCGCCGGCACCGGCCGTGAAGGCCACGACATCCGTCGATGTCAGCACATACAGATTCCCGGCACTATCGGTCGCCCCGGCGACGATGCCGTTTAAGGGGGTGGTGGAGGGCCCGGAGGGCATCCCGTTGCCGGCGCTGAAGGTGGTGATGCCGTCGGCGGCAAGCCCATAGAGCACGCCTGGACCTGCCACGAGGCCCGTGAGGGTGGCGCTGGGGGTGATACTGCCGATCACAGTCAGGGTGCCGTTGGCGCCGATGCCAAAGGCCGTGATGGTGTCATTGCCGGTGTTCAGGGCATAGAGGTCGGATCCCACGACTGCGAGCGAGGCCGGTTGCGGGCCGCTGGCAATGGCCGTCCCCAGGGATGTCAGCCGATCGGTCTGACTCTCCCAGGCATAGGCCGAGACCGTCCCGTCTTTGCTGTTGGCCACATACACATAGCGGTCATTGCTCACCGCCACGGCATCCGGCCCTTGCCCCGTGGGCACATAACCCCGGTCGACCAGGGCCCCGGTCCAGGGGTCGCGCACATAGTACCCGAGGCTGTGGGTGCCGGAGGGCACGAGGATGAGCGAGG
>JAJZZU010000166.1 GCA_021797365.1 Pseudomonadota bacterium
CTCGATATGTAATCACCCTTTGCGGGCCTGTAGCTCAGTCGGTTAGAGCAGGGGACTCATAATCCTCTGGTCGAAGGTTCGAGTCCTTCCGGGCCCACCATTAAATCAAGGACTTGCGACGTCCGCTCGCCAAGAACTCCGCCTTTTGCGACAGCTTGAGGTATGTAGCCCTCATGAACACAGACGCGAGGTGTCGCATGGCGACGTTCGCACAAAGGCCAGGGCCGCGCGGTAAGCGAGTTTGGCAAGCGCTTGTGAGGCCGTAAAGGGTACCCCCAACAAACCCGCACCATCGATTCCAAAGGGAAGGCTGAGGCTTGGGCCCGACAGATCGAGGGGGACATGGATCGGGCGTGTTTGTTTCCCGGATCGAGGCGGAATCGACGACCTTGGCTGAGGCACTGGAGCGCTACGCGCTTGATGCCGCTCCCAAAAAGAAGGACGCCTACCACGTTACGCTTCGGTGCCGTCGCCTCAGTAAACGGACTCTTGCGCGCAAGGCGCTGGCGGCGATTCGCGGCAAGGACATCGCGGCCTTCATTCGTGAACGGCAGGACGAAGGGGTCGGGACCCATATGATCCGGCTCGGCCTCGTCTCACCCTCTCACCTCTTCAACACGGCCCGCACGGCCTGGGGCATGGAGTCCCCCCTGACAAATCCCGTGTACCTCGTCAAGGGTCAGCGCCCCAAGCTCCCCGGTGCCCGCACCCGCCGCCTCGTCTCCGACGAACCTCGCGCCTTCTGGCCGCCACTGAGCGCGGCCATCGAAACCGCCATGCGTCGCGGAGAGATCGCCGCCATGCGCCGGGAACACCTGGACCGCACCCCCCATGCGGGGGGCAATGAGGCCCGGGTGCTCCTGATTCCGGAAACGAAGACCGTGGCGCCCCGGCGGGTGGGTGCCGCTCTCCACGGCGGCGTTGGCGGTCCTGGACGGGCTGCACCGGCGCCTCGATGGGCGCGTGTGGGGTATAAGGTCATTCAGGCCTCCAATATGCGCCCGGACTCCATCCCAGGCCTTCGAGAGGGTCTGCAAGGCCGCCAACATCGAGGGCCTGACCTTCCACGATCTGCGGCATGAGGCGACCAGCGGGCTCTTTGAGAAGGGCCTCAATCCTATGCAGGTGGCGGCCATCCACGGGATGCGTATTCCGATGAAGATGACCGCCGATTCCGGCGGATGGTGACCGCGGATTCCGGTCGAAGGTGACCGATCAATCCGGGCGAAGATGACCGGCCAGAGAGAGCGATACACGCACCTGCGGGCTGAGGATCTGGTGGGGATGTTGGGGTAGATGGGCCGCATTGTGGGCCGAACGGCCCATTCGGCCCACAGGCCATGCGGCCTGCAATGCAATGTAACCGGCGCCATAGGGCTGGCGCCGGTGGTCGTGGTGGAGGGGTTATTTGTGCTTGTGGCCGCGATGATTCATCCAGGCCAACACAAGCCCCGCCACACCAATAAGCGCGACCCAACCCAAACCAATATAGAGCTGCTCCATTGGGATGTTCATGCCCGTTGCCTCAAGGTGAGAATAGCGGCCCCTTCAAAGAGCGCGAAGACGCCGACCGCTAACGCCACAAACAACCAGTTGCGATGCACGAGCCCACCTATGTAACCAAAGAAGCCAAACTCCCCAATGGCGATAATCCGCAAGGTTTCGGCAACGCGTTTGGCCTGTTCGTCGTTTAGTTGCATCTGGCGTCGCCTAGCGTATCCGCCATTCCTGTCACGCTCAAGCCTCAGCCTCGCCTCTCCGCCATGCCGGTATGGCGGAGAGGTCTATGAGGGTGGAGCGAAGCGGCTGGCGCGGATCCCGCCGTGCCTCCTTCTTGCGGGCCCTGTAGCGCCTCGCCGCCTCGGCGTTGCGGATGGCACGCGGGACAGGGCTGACCGGTCGGCCGCGCTTGGAGGTCTTATTTTCGTCGCCGCCGACCCGGTTGCCTGCCCCGATCACGGATCCCTTCCCGGTCACCCGGGCAGGGGTGCGATGGTGTGTGTGTGTGTGTGTGTGTGTTCAGTGTTCAGCCCACGCTCGTGAACCCGGGCGCCACTTTGCCCGCCGATTGACTATGTTTTCGTTGTAAAACAGTATATTAGCAGAAAACACGTGTATGCGTACAGCATAATAAACTTGTATCTAGACATCATAATTGACTTGTAATAGTGACACGTTATATACTTGTAAGCGTGACACAGGAACAACTTGTAAGCGTCCGAGGGGCGCGAGGGTCAAGCTAATCCCCGCTCCCAATAAAAAACTGGCTGGCTCGCTGAGCGCCTTGCAGGCCCTCCAGAAGGGAGGCCAGCGCGTCTTCCAATCCAAGAGCCTCGACCGCCTCCATCGCGAGCGTCTGCTGCGCAACGGCTTCGTTCAGGAGGTGATGAAGGGATGGCTCATCTCTTCAAGCCCAAGCGCGCGCGAGGGTGACAGCACCCCTTGGTATGCATCCTTCTGGGAGTTTTGTGCCCGCTACTGTGCAGACCGCTTCGGTGACAAGTGGCATTTGTCGCCCGAGCAGTCGCTTCTTGTACACGCCGAGAATACCGTCATTCCAACGCAACTCGTCGTCTACACGCCGCAGGGCAAGAACAACATCGTCAACCTGCTCTTCGGCACCTCGATCTACGATCTCAAGCAGGCCGACATGCCGCCCGCCGGCGACGTCGTGACGCGCGACGGCTTGCGCCTCTACATACCCGCTGCCGCGCTGGTCAAAGTACCGGGGTCGTTCTTTAATCGCTATCCGATTGAATCGCAAGTGGCGCTGGCCAGCATAGGCGATGCTTCTGATGTGCTGCGCCGGTTGCTAGACGGCGGCCATTCTGTAGTGGCGGGACGACTGGCTGGTGCTTTTCGCCGCATCGGACGCCCAGATATCGCCGATGAGATCGTCGCGGCGATGAAAGCCGCGAACTACACCATTCGCGACACCGATCCGTTTGCCGCGCAGCAGGCGTTCGGCACGTTGCGGCCCGCGACCGCTCCGGTTGCCGGGCGCATGGAGGCGATGTGGCAGGCGATGCGCGAGCCCGTAATGGCGGTATTCCCGAAAGCCCCGGGTCTGCCGAAGGATCGCGGCGACTACATTAGGTTCGTCGATGGAATCTACAAAAGCGATGCCTACCACTCGCTCTCGATCGAGGGCTACAGCGTTACACCCGTGCTGATCGACCGCGTCCGCGCGGGCGGCTGGGACCCCGATCATCATGATGATGATCGCAAGAATCGCGATGCGCTGGCGGCGCGCGGTTATTGGCAGGCGTTTCAGGCGGTGAAGGGGAGTGTGAGCGAGATCGTCGCCGGCGCCAATCCCGGCGCGTTGGCGCGTGGCGCGCACCGCGACTGGTATCGCGAACTCTTTCAGCCCTGCGTCGCTGCGGGGCTACTGCGCGCGGGTGCGCTCGCGGGCTACCGCAATGACGCGGTGTACCTGCGAACGTCCCGCTACGTGCCGCCGCGCTGGGAGGCCGTGCGGGATGCCATGCCCGCGCTTTTCGATCTGCTGGAGCAGGAGACGGAGCCCGGAGTCCGGGCTGTTCTTGGGCATTGGATGTTCGGCTATATCCATCCGTATCCGGATGGAAACGGGCGCATGGCGCGCTTTATAATGAATGCGATGCTCGCCTCGGGCGGTTATCCGTGGACGGTCGTGCGCATTGAGGACCGGAACGGTTATCTTTCCGCCCTCGATAGCGCCAGTATCGATTCGAACATCGAGCCCTTCGCCAAGTTCATCGCCGAGCGGGTGCAGTGGTCGATGAAGCAGTCGGGGCCTTCATGACAAATCGCGTCGCCCCGCTTTCTTGCGTGAAATCGAAACGCGCGCAGCGATGTCGCGCAGGCGATATGTACATTAGTCCTCTGTTTCAGAAGATGATGGCCTATGCGGAAAGCCTAAAGCCGAAGCAGCTCATCCTGTGGGCCAAGTACGGCCTTCTCAGACCGGACGACAAGAAGTTCCGTGATGAATGAAAAACAGTTTCAGGCGTTGATGGGCAGTGTCCGGGAAGCCGGAAAGATTTTGCGCGGCACGGGCAAGCCGCCCCGTGCCTTCCGTTTCCCCGAACCCAATGTCCAGGAGGATAACCCGCGAAATGGGGAATCCCGTGCGCTCTCGGACTTATCAGGCGGGACGATCCTCGGCCGACACGACGCCGGTCACGATGGGTCGGAATCCTTGGCCATCTTGTTTTGGAATATGCATTTGGCCTATACACGTCCCGCGTGATATATGTAGAAAACGCCGTTTTCTATATATATTTCCCTGGGTAAGGGGATACAATGACAAATACCTTGCCTTTGGAGCACCTGCTACCGGGGCGATTCGATACCCCGGACATCCTGAAAAAGGTGACGGCAGCAGGTCGCAAACTGGCCGAGCTCAAGGGGGTGGCGGCCTCCATCCCCAACCAGGGCATCCTCGTGAGTATGTTGGGCATGCAGGAGGCCAAGGACAGTTCGGCCATCGAGAATATCGTCACGACTCACGACGAGTTGTTTCAGGACGATGTCCTTCCAGAAAGCCCGACAAACCCCGTCGCCAAGGAGGTGATGCGCTACCGTCAGCGCCTTACGCGTGGGGTTCGATCAGGTGCGCGCATCTGGCTTGCTTACCATGAACCATGTCCTCCAGATTCAGGCCGAGCTGGAACAGAACTGCGCCGGCTTGCGCAAATTACCGTGAACAGCACCGAAAGATGGTGCCGGCAAAACGGTCTACGCGCCCCCGCAAGAGCCTGAAACCATCATCGCGCTTATGTGCGACCTCGAGCGCTTCGTAAACAACGCAGCTGTTTTTGATGCCGACCCACTTATCAAGATGGCGCTGATCCATCACCAGTTCGAAAGCACCCATCCATTTTACGACGGTAACGGCCGCACCGGGCGCATTATCAACGTGCTCTATGTGGTCAAGGAGCGCTTGCTTGACATCCCGGTGCTCTATCTCAGCCGCCATATCGTGCGCACCAAGGCGGACTATTACCGCCTGCGGCAAGCCGTGCGCGAACGCGATGCTTGGGAGGAATGGGTGCTTTACATGCTCACCGCCATTGAAGCGACCGCTGGCGATACGATCGAAACCATCCATGCCATCCGCACGGCCTTGATGGACGCCAAGCATGGGATTCGCGCGCAATACAGGTTCTATAGCCAGGATCTCATCAACAACCTGTTCACCCACCCCTACACGAAGATCGAATTCATAGAGGGCGACCTGAATGTCTCGCGCCTCACCGCCACGAAATATCTCGACACGCTGGCGGAGGGCGGATTCGTGAAGAAACAGAAAATCGGGCGCACCAAGTACTGCATCAATCTCGCCCTGTATGCGATCTTGACACGGGAATCCATGCGCGAAGGCACGCCATAACAGGGCCAAGAAACCCAACTCCAAACTCGCCGTCGAGTCCCTCCGCCACACGAAGGACAAGCGCAAGAACATTGCGACCGCCCAACATCGGTCGGTACTGGGGCAGGCGCAGAAGAGCCCGAAGACGTTGCGCTGTCCGCGTCATACCGACCTTGACCGGCGGCTCATCTGGCGAGGCAAGGATGGATAGGGCTGGAGCGATCTTGTCGTGCACGCACCGGCGCTCTCTATCCAGGGAAAGGTTCGCCCGAAGGCGTGGATTGATGACCTTCTGCGCCGCACCAGGGAAGGCGAGAAGATGCCGGCGGGCGCCGTGGGCGATCTGTGCGCAGATCTCAATGGCGTTCCGGAACGCGCGGATAAGACCGAGTTCTACCCGCACGACCAGAACTGGTCGAATCGCCTGATTCTGCGCGACTCGCTGCAGCTCATGGCCTCGCTCGCCGAGCGCGAGGGTCTGCGCAGCGAGGGGCGGCGCATCTCCTTCGATCCGGCCTATGGCATCAAATGCAATCGGCAATGTCCGTCACGGCCTTGTCTATGCACAGTCCCTGCTCGCATGCCGTTTTAGAGATCCCGTGTCGTCTCGTGGCGTGGATAATGGCACGCCACCCAATGGTCGCCGCCCAGAGGTGTAGCCTCCGGCGCCTCCATACGGCAGCGCGGCTGGGCCGTACCGCACCACCGGTAATAGGCGCAGCCTCCGGGCGCGGGATTGACCGCTGCGCCTGTGGCGGGCGCGGGGCTATTGGGGGCGCGCCCCGGAGCGGGTGTCGGCAGTGCGGCGAGCAGCGCGGCGGTGTAGGGATGGGCGGGGCGACGGAGCAGGGTGTCCGTC
>JAJZZU010000167.1 GCA_021797365.1 Pseudomonadota bacterium
GATCGACCATGCCGTGACGGAATACCCGCACACCGTTTAGGCTCACCGTCACCCGGTCCGGATCGTCGAGGGCGATGGGCGCGCGCCCCACGGCCATGAGGATACGGCCCCAGTTGGGGTCGCTCGCGAACAGGGCGGTCTTCACGAGCGGCGAGGTGGCGATGGTGTCGGCCACGATGCGCGCCTGGTCATCGGACCGCGCGCCGGAAATCTCCACGCGCACGAACTTGGTCGCGCCCTCGCCGTCGCGGACGATGGCCTGCGCTAGCTCCGCGCAGACCTGCTCCAAGGCCTCGCAAAACTGCGTAAACGCCGGCCCTTCAGCGGCCGTCAGGCGCACGCCCGACCGGCCCGTGGCCAGTACCACCAAGGCGTCGTTTGTCGAGGTATCTCCATCCACGGAGATGGCATTGAAGGTGGTCTTCACGGCCCGCGCGAGCGCCGCTTGCAGGACAGGGCGCTCAGATCCGATATCGGTCGCCACGAACGCGAGCATGGTCGCCATATTGGGATGGATCATGCCCGATCCCTTGGCGATGCCGGTGATCCGTACCGGCTTGCCGTCCATGACCATCTCGCACGTCGCGCCCTTGGGCACCGTGTCGGTCGTCATGATGCCGTGCGCCGCGTCCATCCACCCATCCTCAGAGGCCGTGCCTACGGCCGGCGGGATACCGGCAATCACTGCGGAGACCGGCAGGCGCTCGCCTATGACCCCCGTCGAGAACGGCAGGACCTCATCCGGCCGGCAGCTGAGCACCTGCGCAAGGGCCTGGCAGCAGGCCCGCGCGTCGGCGAGGCCGGGCTCGCCGGTCGCGGCATTGGCGTAGCCGGTGTTGATGATGAGGGCGCGCGGTTCGCTCTGTCGCCAATGGGCCTTGGCCACGATCACCGGCGCGGCCGCGAAATGGCTCTGAGTAAAGACCGCCGCGGCCGTAGTCCCGGAATCACACTGAATGACCACGAGGTCTTGCCGAGCCGCCTTGCGGATACCGGCGGCCACGGTACCGAGCCGCACACCGGCAATGGCACCAAGCGGCGGCATAGCCTTGACTCCCACAGCCATAATCGCTCCTTAGACGAGACGCCCGTGACACTGTTTGTATTTCTTTCCCGATCCGCAGGGACATGGGTCGTTGCGCCCCACCTTGGGCCCCGCGCGCACCACGGTCTGCACCATGGTATCCGTATCCGTGTCCGCCTGAGCGGCATCGAGGCTCGGATGATCATAGAACGTGACCCCCTGCTGGCGCCGCTGCTCATCGATCAGGTCGATATCGCTATCGTCCTGGATCTCGACCTGGACGATGGTAGTAATCACCTCGCGCTTGATGCGGTCGAGCATCTGCGAGAACAGCTCGAAGGCCTCGCGCTTGTACTCCTGTTGTGGGCTCTTTTGCGCGTAGCCGCGCAGCTGTATACCCTGGCGCAGATGATCCATGGCCGCGAGGTGGTCCTTCCATTGCAGATCGAGGACTTGGAGCATGATGGCCTTCTCCAGATGCCGCATGGTTTCCTCGCCGATCTGCGCGGCCTTGTCCCGATAGCGCTCCTCGGCCTCCTTCTGGATACGCGCGCGCAGGCCGTCCTCGTCTAGGCTAGTGTCTTCCTTGAGCCACCGATCGACAGGAAGATCCAAGCGCAGCTCGCGATCGAGCGTCGCCTTCAGCCCATCGATATCCCATTGCTCCTCGAAACTGCCGGGCGGCACATGTTCGCTTATGAAGGCGTCGACGACATCACGGTGGATGGCCGAGACACTTGCGCTGACATCCTCGGCTACGAGCAGCTTGTTGCGCTGCTCATATATCACCTTGCGCTGATCGTTCGCGACATCGTCGTATTCCAGCAACTGCTTGCGGATATCGAAGTTATGCGCCTCCACCTTGCGTTGCGCGTTCTCAATGGCCTTCGTCACCCACGGATGCTCGATGGCATCACCCGCTTCCATGCCGAGTTTTTCCATGAGCCCCGCTACCCGATCCGACCCAAAGATGCGCATCAGGTTGTCTTCAAGGGAGAGATAAAAGCGGGTCTCGCCCGGATCGCCCTGACGGCCGGAGCGGCCACGCAACTGATTGTCGATTCGCCGCGACTCGTGCCGCTCGGTGCCGATCACCTTGAGACCGCCCGCCGCGATCACGCGATCATGCCGCGCCAGCCACTCGGCGCGGACCTCTTCGCGCGCGGCCTCGTCGGGATCGGCCCCCGGTGCGGTATTGGGATTACCTCCGAGCACGATGTCGGTGCCGCGCCCGGCCATATTCGTGGCAATCGTTACGGCACCCTCGCGACCCGCCTGGGCAATGATTTGCGCCTCACGCTCATGATGCTTGGCGTTCAATACCTCATGGGGGATGTTCGCCTTCTTCAGGAGCGCGGAAAGACTCTCCGAACTCTCTATGGAGGCCGTGCCGACCAGCACCGGCTGCCCCTTCTTGTGGGCCTCCCCAACATCGGCGACGATCGCCGCATGCTTTTCGGCCGTAGTCCGATAGACCTGATCACCATGGTCCTTGCGGATTGCCGGCCGGTGCGTCGGTATCACCGTCACCTCGAGGTTGTAGATCTCCTGAAATTCGAAGGCCTCGGTATCCGCCGTACCAGTCATACCGGCCAATTTGTCGTAGAGCCGGAAATAATTCTGAAAGGTGATCGAGGCGAGCGTCTGGTTTTCGTTCTGAATCTCGACCCGCTCCTTGGCCTCGACCGCCTGGTGGAGGCCATCCGACCAGCGCCGCCCCGGCATCATGCGCCCGGTGAATTCATCGACGATCACGATCTGGCCGTCGGTCACGATATAATCGACCTCGCGGTGATAGATGGCGTGCGCCCGCAAGGCGGCGTTCAGATGATGTAGAAGGCCCATATTCCCCAGATCATAAAGGCCCTCACCCTCTGCGAGCAGGCCGGCTGCGGCCAACAGGCGCTCGGCAGTCTCGTGCCCCTCCTCCGTCAGGTAGACCTGCTTGGCCTTCTCGTCGACCGTGTAATCTCCGGGCGCACCCTCGGCCTCCTGCCTCTTCAACCGCGGGATGATGGCGTCGATCTTGACGTAGAGATCGGTATTCTCCTCGGTGGGGCCGGATATGATGAGCGGCGTACGCGCCTCGTCTATGAGAATGGAGTCGACCTCGTCTACGATCGCGTAGTGCAACCGGCGCTGCACGCGCTCATCGGCGCTGAACGCCATGTTGTCGCGCAGGTAATCGAAACCGAACTCGTTGTTCGTCCCGTAAGTGATGTCGGCGTTATAGGCCTCGCGGCGCGCCGGCCCATCGAGCGTCGACACGATGGTCCCAACCGAAAGGCCCAGGAAACGATAGAGACGCCCCATCCACTCGGCATCGCGGGAGGCGAGGTAATCATTCACCGTCACCACATGCACGCCCGAACCCGGTAGCGCATTCAGGTAGGCCGCGAGCGTGGCCACCAGGGTCTTGCCTTCCCCGGTGCGCATCTCGGCGATTTTGCCTTCGTGCAGGACCATCCCGCCTATCAGCTGGACGTCGAAGTGACGCATACCGAGCACCCGGCGCGAGCCTTCGCGCACGACCGCGAAGGCCTCGGGGAGTAGCGCCTCCAAGGGTTCGCCGTTTTCCAGGCGTTGCCGGAACGTCGCTGTCTGGCCGCGCAGTTCGTCGTCCGACAAGGCCGTATAGCGGGACTCGAGGCCGTTGATCGCCGCTACCTTCTGGCGCATGCGCCGCACTATGCGATCATTGCGGCTACCGAAAAATCTACTCAGAACGTTGGCGGCCATAGCCCTCTGAACCGATCAGAAAAAGTCGCATTATGGCCGAAAAGGGGGTTTACTTGAACACTTTTCCGCTCAGCGCCGATCTGCGAGCCGCAGGAAGCCGATGGGGTTGATGGGTACACCGTGGAGCATGACCTCGAAATGCAGGTGCGGGCCCGTGGAATAGCCGGTGTCCCCGACTCGTCCCAGCAGTTCGTGTTTGGAGACGACCTGCCCGACGTGCACATAGCGCGCGCTCAAATGGGCATACATGGTGATCTCGCCGTGACCGTCTTCGACCTTCACGAGCCGCCCAAAGCCGCCGTCGCCGCCAGCAAAGATGACGATCCCAGCCGCCATGGCCCGCACCGGCGTCCCGATGGGCGCGGCGATGTCGACGCCGGGATGGAAACCGGGGCGGCCAGTGAAGGGGTCGGGACGCGGGCCGAAGGGCGAGGAGATCCAGCCGCCACGTACCGGCCAACCCCCGGGGGTGGTCAGCGCCATGACCTGGCGCGCGGCCAGCACCGATGCCAGCACGGTCATCTCGGCCGAACGCCGCATGAAATCCGCCTTCAGGCGTTGCGCCATGGCCTTGAGACCGGCCACGGTCCAGTCCGTGCCGGATATCGGCACCGCCGGGGTGGTGGTGAACGTCGCACGCGTCGTCATCGGTCGGGCGGGCAGCCGGGCCAGGGCCCCGAGACGCGCCGACAAGGCGTCGAGTCGGCTCGCGCGCGCGCGCAGCCGTCCTACCATGGCCGCGAGTCGCGACAGATCAGCATGACTGATCCGGGCAAGCCGACGGGCCTGACCCAATGCCGCCGCCGGGACGCCCGCGCCCGTTGCGGGCGCCCCCGGGGTATGGGCCGCGGCCAGCCAAAACGCGAGCGCCCCCAGGGTAAGCGGCAAAAGGCCGAACAGGAGTAGGGCCCCGGCCACCATCGTGCGCAGGTTCACATGTACGGGACGGGAACGCGCGTCGCCTTCGCGTAGAATGATAATGTTCATAATGCCCGACGCTTGGAGGCTGCGGGTGCGAGCCGGTGCGCCAAGACACGGAGCTTTGTGATAAGGCGCGAGGAATCAGGCGAGGACACCGGCACGGTGCGCATCGGTGCAGAACGCATCTGGGCACGCGGCAACGCGATGCCGGTCGAATGGGCCAGCCGGCGCTCCAAGCGCGCGAGCCGCACGGCGTTGGCATTGAGCGCACCAAGCTCGATGGCCATGACATCGAGACCGGCCGCGGTATCACGCGCAAGAGACGCCACCTCGGCATGTGCCGCCGCGATTGGCGCAACACCCACCCCGCCACCGATCGAATCGGGGACAAAGAGACGCAAGAGCCCATAGACACCAAACGCCAGCAACAGCGGGATCACGCCGCCGCCCACGCCGATAGCGATGCGCCATTGGCGCGGACCCAATCGCCACTGGCGATTCACGCGGCTTCTATGACCCACGATCCGTAATGTCACATCCGCCGACTTGCGTTCTTTCACACCGCTACCCTATAGAGGTCGTAACGCCGCCCACAGACCCGGTTAAACTGCGGGCACCGTCCTGGCAAACGATATGGCCGGCCTATCGGTCTCCTCGAACGAGACGATCTCCCAGGCATCCCTATCCGCCACCAATACCCGCAACAGGCGGTTATTCAAGGCATGTCCGGATTTACAGGCACTGAAGGCCCCGATCAGCGGATGGCCCAGCAGATAGAGGTCGCCTATCGCATCCAGGATCTTATGTTTGACGAATTCATCCTCGTAACGCAATCCGTCTTCGTTCAGGATGCGGAAATCGTCCATCACCACGGCATTGTCGAGGCCGCCTCCCCGGGCCAGGCCATTCTGCCGTAGGGCCTCAAGCTGGCGCATGAAGCCGAAAGTGCGCGCGCGGCTGATCTCCTTCACAAAGGAGGTCGTGGAGAAGTCGATACAGGCCACCTGGGTAGAGTTGCGGAAGATGGGGTGATCGAAGTCTATCGTAAACGACACCTTGAATCCGTCCCAAGGCTCGAACCGGACCCATTTGTCGCCGTCCTCGATCTCGATGGTCTTGCGAAGCCGGATGAAGCGCTTGTGGGCCGACTGCTCTTCGACGCCTGCCGACTGGATCAGGAAAACGAACGGGCCCGCGCTGCCATCCATGATCGGGACCTCGGGCGCGGTGAGATCGACATAGGCATTGTCGATTCCAAGACCGGCGAACGCCGACATCAGGTGCTCGACCGTCGAAACCCGTGCGCCATTATGTTCAAGCGTAGTCGAGAGCCGTGTATCGCTCACGTTCTCTGGGCATGCCCGTATTTCCACGAGCTGCGGCATGTCCACGCGCCGAAAGATGATGCCGCTATCGACCGGGGCCGGACGCAGGGTCAGATAAACCTTCTCTCCGGTGTGTAATC
>JAJZZU010000168.1 GCA_021797365.1 Pseudomonadota bacterium
GGCCGATCATATCCTCGCCGCCCTGTTCCTCAAGCGCTTCATCGCCCATGACCCCACCTGGATCCACCTGGACCTCTCCGCTGGGCGACATAAAGGGGGGCTCGGAGCGATTCCCACCGATACCACGGGCTTTGGCGTCGACTTCACCCTGGCCTTGCTGGCCGATCCCGCCTTCGCCTGGTAGCGGCGCGTGCCGACCCCAAACCGCCTTGTGCCGACCCGCCATGCTCGATGCGAGACCATAAGGCCCGCACGCCCGATGGCGGCGCAGGACTTCCCGTACGGGAATGTGGGCCACCTGTCGGGTACCTACCCGCGAGGCGCACGCCCACGGATAGTCATGATCGGTGCCCCATGGAGAATGGCGGCCTGCCGACACCCGTACTGGATTTTAGGAGGCGAGGGCGGTAAGATGCGCGCCTTGATCGGACTGCCTGACGCCGCAGGCGGCCGCGATCCTTAAATCGTTAAGCGCCCCCACCCTAGGGGCGCTTTATATTTTGGGGGCGCGATGCCAACCGAACACTATCTCATGACGACCTACGGGCGACTCCCGGTCGCATTCACGCACGGTGAAGGGGCCTGGCTCTGGGACGAGGGCGGCCGTCGCTATCTGGACGGGCTTGCCGGGGTCGCGGTCAATGGCCTTGGCCACGCCCATCCGGCGATCGTCGAGACGATCTGCGCCCAGGCCCGGCGTCTGATCCATGTCTCCAATTGGTACGAGAACCGCGAGCAGCAGACCCTCGCCGAGCGCCTGTGCGCGGTGGCCGGTATGGATCGGGTGTTCTTCGCAAATTCCGGGGCCGAGGCCAACGAGGCGGCCTTGAAGCTCGCGCGCCTGCATGGGCGTCGCAAGGGGGTCGAGGCGCCCGCTGTGATCGTCATGGAGGGGAGCTTCCACGGTCGCACGCTGGGGACCCTGAGCGCCTCGGGAAGCCGCAAGGTCCAGGCCGGCTTCGAGCCCCTGGTACCGGGCTTTCGGCGCGTGCCGTTCAATGATCTCGATGCCGTGCGCCAGGTCGGCGCGCGCGATCAGACCGTGGTCGCAGTGCTCGTCGAACCGATATTGGGGGAAGGCGGCATCCAGGTCCCGGATGCGGGCTACCTGAAGGGCCTGCGCAAGATCTGCGACGAGGCGGGCTGGCTGCTCATCCTAGACGAGATCCAGACCGGGCTATGTCGCAGCGGCGCATGGTTCGCCTGGCAGCACGAGCAGGCCCGCCCTGACGTCATGACCGTGGCCAAGGCCTTGGGCAACGGCCTGCCGATCGGCGCCTGTCTCGCGCACGGCACGGCCGCCGAGCTCTTCCATCCCGGTCAGCATGGGTCGACCTTCGGCGGCAACCCGCTGGCCGCCGCCGTAGGCCGCACCGTGATCGAGACGCTTGAGGGCATGCGCGCCTGGGAGCGGGCCGCAGCGCTGGGGCAAGGGCTGCTCAATGGCCTGCGCGAGCGATTGCACGACACCGCCGGCGTCAAGGCAGTACGCGGCCGCGGGCTCCTGCTCGGCATAGAACTGGATCGGCCGGCGCACGCCGTCATGCGCCTGGCCTTGAACCGCGGTCTTTTGCTGAATGTCACCGCCGAGCGGGTGGTACGCCTCCTGCCACCACTCATCCTGAGTGACGAAGAGGCCCGCCTCCTGACGTCCGGCACCGCCGACGCCATCCAAGAGTTTCTGGCGTCATGATTCGGCATTTCTTGAGCCTGATGGACTGCACGCCCAAGGAGCTGCGCATGCTCATAGAGCGCGCGATGACGCTCAAGGCCATCCTTCACAGGCGCGAGCCGCACGAGTATCTGCGCGGATCGAGCCTCGCGCTCATCTTCGAGAAATCCTCGACGCGGACCCGCGTGTCGTTCGAGGCCGGCATCACCCAGCTCGGGGGCAACAGCATGTTCCTTGCCCCCGCGGAACTCCAGCTGGGACGGGGTGAGCCGCTCGAGGACACGGCCCGCGTGGTGTCGCGCATGGTCGATGCCATCGTCATCCGCACCCACGAGCACGCCAAGCTCGCGGCCTTCGCCGAGCATTCCCAGGTGCCGGTGATAAACGCCCTGACCGACCGCTTCCATCCCTGCCAGCTGCTCGCCGACATCCAGACGTATTTCGAGCATCGCGGCGACATCGCCGGACGTACGGTGGCATGGATCGGCGACGGCAACAACGTCTGCCAGTCGTGGATCAACGCCGCGCGGCAGTTCGGCTTCACCTTGCGCATCGCGACCCCCGCGGGGTATCGGCCGAACCCGGAGATCCTGGGGGCGGCCGCCGGGTCTGCGCATCTCGTCGAGACCCCGGAGGACGCGGCGCGGGGCGCCGATCTGGTCGTGACCGACACCTGGGCGAGCATGGGGCAGGAATCCGAAAAAGAGGTACGCATGCGCGCCTTCCAGGGATACTGCGTCACAGCATGCCTCATGGACCTGGCCGCTGCGGACGCGCTCTTCATGCATTGCCTCCCCGCCTATCGCGGCGTAGAGGTCGCAGGCGAGGTCATAGACGGGCCGCGCAGCGTCGTCTGGGACGAGGCCGAAAACCGCCTTCATGCGCAAAAGGCGCTGCTCGAGTTTCTGCTCGCCTGAGCGCAAACCTAGTTGTGATAATCGAATAACAATCGAGGATAGGGCGCGCAGCGTCGACAGAGGAAGCGGATCTGCCGGAAGAACGAGCGCGCCTGCCCCCAGATCTCTTGTGCGATCGCGCTGTCGAAATGCCGCCCCGTCGGGTTGGCGGCCGCCGGATCGACGTTGTAATAATGGACAATGAGCGGCTTGCCGTAGAATCGCATGTGCGCCTCGAAGGCCTGAAGCTTGGGCAGCGGCGTGCTCTGCTGGAAGGCGATCAAAAGCACCTTCGACTCGATCCGTTGTATGAGCGCGGCCTTCACCGACACCCCCCCATCGCACGCCACCGTACCCGAGACGTCGTGGGGATCGGCAGCACTCGCCTCGAGCGACTGGAGGGCGCCCGCATGCCCCCACCCGAACGTGATAACCTTGCGCCCGGGGGCGCTCAAGTATTCGATGGCCGCCCGCTCCATGGCCGCCCGGCGTCCATGTCCGCGGGCCGCGGCGTGCGCATGCCGGCTTGCATGCCCGAGACCCAGGGTCAGCACCCGGTAGCCCTGCGCCCCGACGCGATCGGCCCAGGCGAGCGTATGCTCATCGAGGCCGGCCTTGCCGGGCAACAGCAAAAGCCCGATGCGCGCCGACGGCGGTCCCGTGCGGTAGACCTCGAAATGATGGCCGCTCTTGGTCGCGAGCTGCACGAATTTCCCGGAAAACGCCCGACAAGACAGATCGGGAAGCTTATGGGCCCATCCCGAGACACTGGTCAGGATCAACACCAGGCCCGCCGCTATTCCACGCCACATCCTCACACCTCGGTTACGCTCGACCCTGCTATGCGCCATGCCGCCGGGCATTATGATGACTTCGCCTACCGACCTCAAGCGAGACATCCGGCGGTGCGGTGGTGCGCACCGGGAGCCTACCCGATTCACCGTCCGATACCGGAGGCGGAGGCGATGAACGGGGTCCTGCGGGTGCCATTCGGGCACACCGACCAGGCGAGAGAAACTTCGCCAAACCCAGTGTATACTGGACGCATGCCGATTCCCTACATATTCACCATGCAGCGGGTGACCAAGGTCGTCCCGCCGTCGCGCGAGATCCTGAAGAACATCTCGCTATCGTTCTACCCGGGCGCCAAGATCGGCGTGCTCGGATTGAATGGCGCTGGAAAATCGACGCTGCTGCGGATCATGGCGGGCGTGGACCGCGATTTCGACGGCGAGGCCAGTCCGGCCGCGCGCACGCGCGTAGGCTACCTCCCCCAGGAACCGGTACTGGACCCGACCAAGGATGTCCGCGGAAACATCGAGGAGGGGGTGGCGGCCACCAAGGCCCTGCTCGAGCGCTTCAATGCCATAAGCCTCCGATTCGGCGAACCGCTATCCGATGAACAGATGAACGCCCTGATCGAGGAGCAGGCCCAGGTTCAAAGCGAGATCGACGCCGTCGGCGCCTGGGAACTGGACCGTAAACTGGAGATTGCCGCCGAGGCCTTGCGCCTACCACCCTTCGACGCCGACGTCACAGTACTGTCCGGGGGCGAGCGTCGCCGTGTGGCGTTGTGCCGGCTATTGCTGTCGGAACCGGACATGCTGTTGCTCGATGAGCCCACCAACCACCTGGATGCCGAGTCGGTCGCCTGGCTCGAACGCTTCCTCAAGGACTACAAGGGGACGGTGGTGGCAGTGACGCATGACCGCTACTTCCTCGACAACGTAGCCGGATGGATCCTGGAACTCGACCGCGGTCAGGGCATTCCCTGGGAAGGCAATTACTCCTCATGGCTCGAACAAAAGGAGAAGCGCCTCGCGATCGAGGAGAAGCAGGAGTCCGCGCGCCAGCGCACCATAAAGCGCGAGCTCGAATGGGTACGCACCGCGCCCAAGGGCCGGCACGCCAAGAGCCGTGCACGACTTGCCGCCTACGAGACGCTCGTGGCACAGGATGTCGAACAGCGCAACGAGACCCAGGACCTGTTCATACCGCCGGGCCCGCGGCTCGGGGATCTGGTCGTGGAGGCCGCGGATCTCACGAAGAGTTTCGGTGATCGCGTACTCATGGAGCACGTGAACTTCAAGCTGCCGCCCGGCGGGATCGTCGGGGTCATAGGGCCGAACGGCGCCGGCAAGACCACACTGTTTCGCATGATCGTGGGCGAGGAGCAGCCGGACGGGGGGTCGCTACGCATCGGACCGTCGGTGGTCCCGGCCTACGTAAGCCAGAGCCGCGACGCCCTGGATGGCAATAAGTCGGTATGGGCGGAGATCTCTGGCGGATCGGATATGATTCTGTTGGGTCGCCGCGAGGTATCCTCGCGCGCCTATGCCGGACGCTTCAATTTCCGGGGCGCCGACCAGCAGAAACTCGTCAAGGATCTGTCCGGGGGCGAACGCAACCGTGTCCATCTGGCGAAGCTTCTGAGGAGCGGCGGCAATCTTCTGCTGCTCGATGAGCCAACCAACGATCTCGACGTCGACACGTTGCGCGCCCTGGAGGAGGCCCTGCTCGAATTCGGCGGCTGCGCCATCGTGATCTCCCATGATCGGTGGTTCCTGGATCGCGTCGCGACCCACATCCTGGCCTTCGAGGGCGATAGCCGCGTCGTGTGGTTCGAGGGCAATTACGCGGACTACGAAGCCGATCGCAAGCGCCGCCTGGGGGTGGAGGCCGACCGGCCTACGCGCATAAAATACAAGCGACTGGCCTAAAGGTCGTGCGCGGCCTGGAAAGGCGGTCCGGTCCGCCCCCCAGCGGGGACCGACGGGATACGCCCATGGCGCGCGGCCTGCTGTGGTCTACGATCAAGAAGCTGCTCCCCTACCTCTGGGAATACCGCATACGAGTGGCGTTGGCGCTGATCTCGCTCACCGTGGCCAAGGCCGCTGGCGTGGGCGTGCCCCTGGTCCTCAAAAACATCGTCAACCGCCTCGATGTCCATGAACCAGCGCTCATCGTGCCGGTGGCGCTCATTGCCGCCTACGGCGCCTTGCGATTCGCCAACGCGCTCTTTGGAGAACTGCGCGACCTCGTGTTTGCACGCGTGAAGCAACGTGCCGTGCGGCGCGCCGCCACCGCCGTGTTTCGTCACCTCCATGCCCTACCTCTGGGCTTTCATCTCGACCGTCAGACCGGGGCTGTGGCGCGCGACATAGAACGCGGTAGCCGCGGCATCGCCTTGCTCCTGAACATCCTTTTGTTTCACATCATCCCGACGATAGTCGAGATCGCGCTCGTGGCCGGCATCCTCATCGCCAAGTTCCGCCTGGAATTCGCCATCATCACGTTTGCGACACTGGCGGCTTATGCCGGCTTTACACTGTTTGTGACGGAATGGCGGACGGTCTTCCGGAGATCGATGAACGAAATGGATTCGCGCGCCAATAACCACGCGGTCGACAGTCTCTTGAACTACGAGACCGTGAAATTCTTCGCAAACGAAGACTATGAATCGAAGCGCTACGATGCCCATCTCGCGCAATGGGAGGATGCCGCGGTGCGCAGTCAGTCCTCGCTTGCCCTGCTGAACACCGGCCAATCGGCGATCGTCGCACTCGGGATCGGCGGCATT
>JAJZZU010000169.1 GCA_021797365.1 Pseudomonadota bacterium
TGCACAACGCGGCCCGGAATCCGCAGAAGGCTGATATCTACAAAGGCTTGGTCGTGGCGCTGCACGAGGCACTGCCGATAACGCTCACCACCGAAGTGCTGAGGCACCTGGTCGACTCTATGCGTGGCCATATGCGGCTACTGCCCTGGACCGAACCGTGGTTGTTCCTAGATGTGATTTCTCCCTTGTTACAGAACCAACGCGCCAACACCGACGACGCCTGCGAGATCTGGATTCAGGAGATGGAAGATTTGCTGGAGCCGGACCCGGAGCACGACCTGCGGTCGTTTGACGAAACGCGCGAGGGTCAAACTACCAACATCGCCGCATTCCTGTTCGCGAATAGCGGCCCCGATAGACGGCAAGCCAGCCTGAACTTGGTGCAGGCGACCCTGAAGCGACAGAAGCGGATCATACAACAGCCTCTCGCCAGCACCTCGAACTGGACTCGGTGGAACAGTGCCCTGGAGGTCTCGATGTGGATACTGGCCTTTGCGCGCTGGGCCGAATACTACGTGCGGCAACGTGGCATAACTGACCACGCACTGGAGCAGCTGTCGCGGGACGCTCAAGAGCTGGCCATGGTCAGGCCGATGATTGAATGGCGCTCGAGGGGCATCGGCAACCAGGGCCAGCTCGGCGCGTTTCTCGACCAGGCGGAGGGTCTCCTGATCTCAAGCGACGAGCCAACTTGTGGTCAAGAAGCGGGTGAGAGGTGAACATTCAAACAGATGGGTTGAAATGGCGGTGACCAAGGGCAGCTAGGCAGTAATCACGGCTCCGGGGGATCAGTAATAATCGAAAAGGAGCCGGGCCCCAGCTCTCGCCTGACAATGTGCCGGATGGCGTCGTTACAGAAACGGCGCCGTTTTCACCTGCAAGCAGCGCGCGAGTCGCCCTATGGGCGGATGTGGGGTGCGGGTTTGGGCACCCTCACCCCACCCTCGCGGTCGGGCGCGCTGGTCGCCCCCACGCCTGCGGTTTTGCATGAATGTCACGGGAGGGGTTGTTGGAGGTCTGTATGGTGCGGCCAGATGCGGCCATGTTTCCTGTGGTAGCAGCAGCGCCAAAGGATCTGCAGGAGGCGGCCGGACGCGAAGCGTCCGCCACCCGCAGAGACGCGGCTATAGCGCCGCGTCTCTGCGGCTATAGCTCTATAAGAGCTATAAACCTATAGCGTATCGGGGTTGAGCGGTTTTTTATCGGGGTTGAGCGACCGCGCTATCGGGGTTTAGCGGTCATGTTATCGGGGTCGAGCGACATCTTTTCCCCTGGCTCGTGTGTGGCTATCGGGGTCGAGCGACCCGCGCCCGTGGTGAGCATCCCCATGGTGGGATTGTAGTCCACCCCGACCTCCGCCATGGCCTCCCTGTCTCGGCTCAGCCCCTCCAGCGCCCGGAGGCGCAGACGGCGCTTTTCTGGCATACCCACGGCTGTGAGCGCTGTTTCGACCCCGTAGCACGCGCCAGGGCTATGGGAGAGCATAAAACGGCTAATAGCCTGGGCGGCCCCGGTCTGCATAGAGAGGATCTTCGCGGGATAAATCATGGGTAGGTCCTTGAAGAGGGCCACCCAGGCCCCGGAGAAGGTGATCTCCCATAGGGCTCCACCATGAATCGCCGATGTCGCTGCCATCTCGGTATTGGCCGCGACGGCCTTGCTCCGTCTCTTTTTGATAGCGCCCTTTTTCCGGCGCGTGATTGGTGGTGCCGAGAATTCCCGGACACGCATGAGGATATGCGTCGTGTCTGTCCATAGAGGAAAGCTCGCCCGAATTTTTGCATCCAGCAGGTCGTCTAGCGCCTCCAGCATCTGACGATACGTCCACCGATCCCATCCCAGCACCGCTCTCAGGCGCGAGGAGTCGAAAAGCGCGCAAACATCCCCGTGCGAGCCCTCCGTGTACCAGGTGAGAGCAACCAGCCGCACGGCGTCCAGGATGTCGCGGTGCTGCTGCCCGAGCCGCCCGGTGATGGTCGCCCATCCCCAGGAGGTCTCCATTCGCTGCTGGGTGGCAGCCACTGGCCGCCGGGTAGGAGAGAAGATGGGAACGCGGCATGCAACCCGCGCGGTTGTAAGATTATTAGAATGGGCACACATTGGTCGATCTCTCATCGTTACGCTTTTGGTCAAATTCGTCTGCCCCAGGCCCCATAATATTGGCAAGGCCTCGGCGTTTTGGCTGTAGTTTTTGTCCGTAGCAAGAACGGATGTTCCGCGCGAGTGGGGCGCCCGGAACTTCATTGCCGTGGGTGTCTACGGAATTCTGGTAGTGATAGAGGAATTTGTTGTTATCCATCTCGCCGTAGGAGTTTTTTGGATTCACTACCCGCGTCCACCGCCGCGTTTCGCGCTCAATGTCTATATTCCCAAATTCTCCTGCCTCGCCCGCCTCCGTCATTAACTCCTCCACGGTCCGGATCGGTTGACAGATCATCGACCAGCGTGCGCCTGCGGGAACAACGCTGCTGCCCCGTGCTGACTGGTTGTCCGTGGCGCCATTCTGCATAGCAAATTTTGATTGGTGATGCGCTATCAAAATAGGACAACCAACCTCCCGGCTAATAAACCTCAAGGTTTGCTTTTCCTCCGATCCTGCTTGGCTGCTGTTTTCTTCTACTCCACCCATCAGGTCTGCTAGGGGGTCAAGAATCACCAGCCTGGCACCACGGCTGTGTTCAATGATCTTCTCTACCCACGACGTTCTTTCTATCCCATCCCGGGTCTGGTTCAACAGGGCGATCCCCTCAGGCATATCGAGTACTGGGACTACATCCAGCCTGTCATCCAAATCCGATATGTTTTCATACCCTGGTTGATGAGCAATCGCCCAGTATCTGTTTCTGAGTTGCCTTCGCGGATCTTCGCCCGCGTAATAGACGACTCGTCCTGAATGCGGGGCGGGCCATAAGCCCCCAGCAATCGAGAGACCCGCCGCGACCCCAATGGCAATGTGAAGGGCCACCCATGACTTGCGTGCCCCGTCTGGCCCGATCAACATTCCGTATAGCCCTACGTCAAACGGGAAGTCAGCAAACACAAATTCCTCGGGAGGCGGTGGTACGGTCGCCGCCTCGCGCAAATCCAGCCGGGGAAAGGTCGCCTCGTTGATCATGCGGCCTCCTGGAAAAGCTCCATCTGTCCCCCCTGCACGACCGGCACGGGACGCACCCGGCGCATCCCGGTCGCGGCCTTGCGGCGGGGTTTGCGTGGCGCCCACTCTACGACCTCCCCAAAAATATCGACCTGGGGACGCTGGGCCTGGGCGGCTTGGGCGGATACCCACCCCTTGGGTTTGCGCCCGGCCCGTGAGGGCGGGCGGCGTGCCGCGGTCTCCCGTGTGATTGGGTCGTCCAACCGGGCCGCGAGATCGACGGGATTCAAGTGCTTGGTCGCCCACGCCCAAATCTGGTCCTGAATTTGGCGCACTCGACGGGGTGTGCGCCCAACCTCTTCTGCAATCTCGTTAACCCCACCGCACCCATGGCGGGCCGACGATATCAGCACGTCACGGTCCCACGACGTTCTTTCTATCCCATCCCGGGTCTGGTTCAACAGGGCGATCCCCTCAGGCATATCGAGTACTGGGACTACATCCAGCCTGTCATCCAAATCCGATATGTTTTCATACCCTGGTTGATGAGCAATCGCCCAGTATCTGTTTCTGAGTTGCCTTCGCGGATCTTCGCCCGCGTAATAGACGACTCGTCCTGAATGCGGGGCGGGCCATAAGCCCCCAGCAATCGAGAGACCCGCCGCGACCCCAATGGCAATGTGAAGGGCCACCCATGACTTGCGTGCCCCGTCTGGCCCGATCAACATTCCGTATAGCCCTACGTCAAACGGGAAGTCAGCAAACACAAATTCCTCGGGAGGCGGTGGTACGGTCGCCGCCTCGCGCAAATCCAGCCGGGGAAAGGTCGCCTCGTTGATCATGCGGCCTCCTGGAAAAGCTCCATCTGTCCCCCCTGCACGACCGGCACGGGACGCACCCGGCGCATCCCGGTCGCGGCCTTGCGGCGGGGTTTGCGTGGCGCCCACTCTACGACCTCCCCAAAAATATCGACCTGGGGACGCTGGGCCTGGGCGGCTTGGGCGGATACCCACCCCTTGGGTTTGCGCCCGGCCCGTGAGGGCGGGCGGCGTGCCGCGGTCTCCCGTGTGATTGGGTCGTCCAACCGGGCCGCGAGATCGACGGGATTCAAGTGCTTGGTCGCCCACGCCCAAATCTGGTCCTGAATTTGGCGCACTCGACGGGGTGTGCGCCCAACCTCTTCTGCAATCTCGTTAACCCCACCGCACCCATGGCGGGCCGACGATATCAGCACGTCACGGTGGGGACCGTCTGGCGGGTAGAGAGCCAGAACGGCGTTCCACTGGTCTATATCCACCCCGCGCGCGATACCGCCGCGGCGCTTCGTTTCAATAGGCCTCAATCCGCCGCTAAGGTCATCCCGGTCCTCGTCGATGGCGCGCCCCTGGAGCCCGGTTTCTCGGAAGTCGCGGTTTTTTTCATAGGCCAATGTGTGCCCACGCGCCAAGATGTAATCAGCGGCGGCCTCCAGGCTGCCCAGTCCCTCCACAAAATCTCGGATTTGAGCAGGGCCCATACCCACCCAGGGGGTGGTCTTAGGCAATACAGGAACCTGTCCGGTCCGCATAAGACGTCGGCTCCTATGTTCTTGGGCGTCCGCGCCTTGCGCGAACCGCCCCGCCTTGCGTAATCCAGCCCTCAATCTTCCTGGCGTCCCAAACTTTTTTCCGTGGCCCAGAGAGAGGTTTTGGGAACCCAAACCTCGGATCATTGACCCAGTTGTGAAGGGTTCTTATGCTGATCCCAAATAAGTCAGCAACTTCCTGCCGTGTCCGTATGTCCATTGTGCTTGTCCTGTTACGGTACTCTTATGCTTGTCAATGGTAGCTATCTGCGCGTATAGTGCAATCGTGAAAACTACATGCATGCGTTAACACATGGAGGAACAGATGAACGTCAGAGCGGCCATTAGGATGGGTGTGGCAGTGGTGAGCTGGGGGCATGAAACCCTTCCTATGCCCAGCGAAACAGAGATTCTTTCTCTTTTTCCGAAGGCCGTACTAAAAAAAGGCTGGCTGTCCGGCATCCGCGCTGCGCGCGCCCACCTACCGGCGGGGACCATCCCAAAAGGGTTGAATAACATGACGTGGGGCGAGCTTCTGGACGCCGGGCGGACCCTCGCTCAACGATCTTCCTCCTACCAGATCCCAGCCGATGTTATTTGGATGTTTCTTGCTGGCGTGATCCTGGTAGAGGAAGGAACGAGCCGCTATCGACCCGAGCGGGAACGGCTTTGCCGGCTTTGCCCACGGCACGCCCACCCCCGCTATCAATACTGTCGTCTACATACAAGCAAGGCACTCAATGCCCACTACCATGCGAGGCGCGTACATACACGCATGAGTCAGGAATGGAAAGACCAACACAAAGCGCTGGATGGTCTAGTCAGGAATCTAGCAAAGGCGCGCGATCCCAAAACGCTAAATATCCGTCCAGAGGCACTGCCACGAGATTGGCACCAGGTGCTCGTGAAGGTCGGAACGGCCGCCACAATGAAGGACATATGTCAGGACATCCAGACAACCGGCTACACGATATTCATTGACTGTCTAAAGGAAAGATTTCCCGATCGGGATGTCTACCAGAACTATCATTTTGCGATGTGGAAAACGAAAACCGCGCTACTGGCGGAACAAAACAAGATAGACAGTTGGAAGCCAGACGCGAAAGCCAAACTCACCACATCCGACCTGCCGGCACGCATCCGAGAACTGGCGCGCGAGGGCCGCACGCGCGCGCAGATTGCGCGAATCTGCGGCGTGACGCGCGCGGCCGTCACCCAGGCGATCAAACGGAACAGTCTGGAAAGCGCCTTCAAGAAGATAGAAATCGGAGATGATAGTGGCAGCAGTTTTTGGTTATAGTGTGCGACAATCCTGCGACAATTTGTTTGCATTCTATGCGTATTGGACTTCCTCTCGCTTCCTATATTCTCTCCTATAATTAGCGGGTTATCGCATAACCCCCTAATCTATATAGGCATTGTTTGCGACTGTTAATCACCGGGTCGGAGGTTCAAGTCCTTCCCGGGGAGCCAATAAATCAACGACT
>JAJZZU010000170.1 GCA_021797365.1 Pseudomonadota bacterium
ATAAGGGCGCTGAACTCGCCGGCGAGACAGCCTTCCGTTGCGCGCCTGAGACAAGACAGGACATAGTCGGCGTTCGCCGGATCCGGGACACCGGGGGTCGCGCGGCGGGCGAGCGCCACGGGCAGGATCGAGGGACCATGTACGCCCGGCGCATAGCGCGGCCAGTGGCGTGGCCGCCCGCGCAGACGCGCCCTGTCATCCAGAAGGTCCGGATCCGCCACACACACCCAGTCTACGCCCTCGTCGTAATCGAGCAGGGCCATGAGATCCGGCCCGATGCCGGCCGGCTCTCCTGGAGTAATGGCGATGACCGGACGCTTAGACGCGGCCTGGATAGCGGACATAGGCGTCGTCACGCAAGGTCTGCAGCCAGCGAACGTACAGGGCGTTCCCCTTGCGCATGCGCAGAAGTCGGCGCGCCTCGTTGCGCGTCATACCGGCGCGCATGCGCCGCGCCACCACCTCGATCAGGACCTGGCCGCGCGCCGTGGCGTAAGGGCCGCCCACGGTATGGAGAGGCAGATGACGCGCGGCCTCGGCCAATGTCGGCGGCAGCCCCGCGATGGTCATCCAGCCGAGCGATCCACCGCGCGCGGCCGTGGCCCCTTGCGAATACGCGCGCGCCAGGGTCTTGAAATGCGCGCCCTGCGCAAGACGCTTCTTCAAGGCCTTCAACTTTTCGCGGGCAATGAGCATCGATACCCGGCGCGACGGCCGCAGCACGATCTCGCGCAGACGCACCTGCTCGTGCTCCGGTCCTTTGAGGCCGGCGCGCTTGCCCTTCAACTCGATGATATAATAGGCCCCGTGTCCCGACACCAGGCGCACATCCCCGCTCTTCATCTGGCGTAGCGCACGCACAAAGCTCGCTCGCAGGTGCGCCGCCGTCCGCCATCCGATATCCCCACCCTCCAGGGCATGGGTGTCCTGGGAATGCGCGATGGCCGCCTGACTGAATGGCTCGCCGGCGCGGATCTTTTTCAGGATGCGTAGGGCGCGCGCGCGGACCGCCTGACGCGCCGATGTGTCGGCTGCTACCGGAAACTGGAGCGTGATCTCGGCGACATGGTAACGGGTGCCATCGGCGGCACGGGCCTGCGCGAGAAACCGATCGACCGCGCGCTGGGTCACGATCACCGACCGGCTGATACGGCGCATGATGAGCGTGCGGATCGTGATTTCCGTGCGCAACCGGCGACGAAAGGCCGCAGGAGTGAACCCCTCGGCCGCCACCGCCTGCTCAAACTGTGGCAGCGTCATGTGATTGCGCGCCGCAAGAGAGGTCTCGGCGTGCTTGACCTGCGCCCGGCTCACGCGGATGCCGATATTGTGCGCATACTGAAGCTCGAGCCGCTGCAAGACCATCTGACTCAAGACCTTGCGCGCCAACAGATGGCGCGGGGGTACGGTCACATCGCGCGCCGCCAAGCGCTTTATCAGCAGGGATACCCGCCGGTCCAACTGATTTTGAGTAATGACCTCGTTATTTACGACCGCAACGATCTTATCAATCGTTACCGGGCGGGGGGCGACCGGGGCCTGAAGAAGTGCGGCGGACATAAGGTAATCTCCTGACTTTTAATAGCCGAGCATGAAGCCGTGTTGGCTAAGGGGCACAACCGGCGCCGATCCGAGCGCGCCTAGGCCGTTTAGCGTGAACTCGAACATCGCAGTCGTGAATTGGGTGTTGTTAAGACCGAGGGTCTTGCCGACATAAAATCCCAGTCCCCAGCAGCAGCTATTGTATTGGATACCGAGATAGGACTCCAAGCTCGCCGATTGCATGAGCGAATAGCTGGTCTCGACCAGGGTAGACCAGTGCGTGAGCACGGGCCACTGGAGCGACACGTCCACCTGCTCCTGGACCCCGCGGATATACCGGTGACCGACGGTTATGATGGCGTTGGGCTTGGGACTGTACTCGACATAGGCGTCGCCCTCGTCGGTCTGGTCATTGTTGGGGTTCCAGGCCAGTGATCCACGTACATACCAGTGCCGGCTGAGTCGCGCATAGGCCTCCGCCGCCAGATCCGAGGTGCGATTGAGGACGCGCGTCTGGTAGGTGGCATAGATCGAGGGTTTGTGGAAGTAATAAATCTCACCGACGCTCGCGCGCAGCCGTTCGCGACCCGTGGAGGAATAGAGGCGCGTGGTGAGACCGGCTATCAGCTGGTTCGCGTCTACCTGGCGGTCCGGCCCGAAGAAACTGTTGGTGCGAAACAGGTTCGTATAGGTAAACGGCGCCGGGGCGGTATCGAAGAATGGGATCCCCTGCTGGTTGCGATAAGGGACGTACAGATACGAGAGCTCCGGCTCCAGGGTCTGGCGGCCTCCGCCTTTGAGTGTGCGCTCGAAGACCAGACCATCGCTGAGACTCGCAATCGGCGTGGTTCTATGAATGGTCGGCTGACCCGCGATCCAATAGTCGGTCTCGCGGACTGCGAGCCGTGGGGTTATGAAGCCGGCGGGCCAGCGCCACGGATAGCTCAATGCCGGCTCGAGGTCGAGGCGATCGGCGGGGGGCGTTCCCCCGCCCAGAAAGCGCGCGGCACTGGCCTTCAGACGGTAGTGCAGGCGATTGGGCTTGGCCGTGCCTCGTGCGTTAAGGAACAGCCCGGGGAGTTCTTCGTAGGGCTTGTAGGCGGCGCCGATGCTCGTATCGAGGAGCTGATAGGCACTGCTCGTGACCTGCAATCGCAAGTGCCGGCCTGAATAACCGACCGCGCCCAGCTGCGGCAGGTCGATTTGGCTCGCGAGCGCGAAATTAGCGCTGAAGTCGGTATAGAACGCCGGGTCTGAGACCCGGTTGTAGTTGATGCTCGCCCACCAATAGGGGTTGAAAACCTGGTTGTGGGCGATGTGCAGGGCGTAGCGCGGACCGCCATACACACGATCGACGGGAATGTAGTCGATGCGATCCGAGCCGCTATACCCAAGACCCAGGTAACGGAAGTGGTTACGAAACAGCACCCCGCGCCGCGTCATGATCTCGGGCGTCGTGGTCAGATCGTAGTTGGGCGCGAGATTCCAATAATAAGGGATCGACAACATGATCCCCGAATTGCTCGCGGTGCCGTAGCGCGGCGGCAGGAAACCGGACTTGCGTTTGGATGATATAGGGAAGCTCAAGTACGGCCAGTAGAAGATCGGGACACCGTGAAAATACACGCGCGCATTGGTGGCGATGCCCACGTCCTTGGTGTAATTCAAGTGCAGCCGGTCGGCGTCTATATACCAGACCTTGGTGCCCTCCGGGCACATCGTATAACGCGTATCCTTGATGTCCGACTTATGGCGGCTCCTCAGGATCACCATGACCGCGCGTCCGCGCGCATTGCTGCCCGGAAGCACAAAACGCACCGCGCGCGCCACGCCCCGGCCCGTGGCCCGGTTCATGTGCAGATAATGGGCGCGCAACTCGCCACCCTGGGCGTTGGTCACGCGCACATGCCCAATGGCCGTAAACGCGTTGGTCCGGCGATTGAAGCGGATACGCTGCGCATGCACGGTCTCCGTACCGTAGGTCAGGACGACCTTGCCGCTGAACACGGTTACGCCGTCGGCGAAGGCGCGCGCCTTGTCGGCCACGACATGGGCGATCTTGCGGCCTCCGCGGGTGCCCACGAACGGGGTCGGGTGGGTGGCAGGCGCAGGGCATGCGGCGCTCGCGCTGCAAGAGACTATAAGTAACAGCAGGAGCCCCGTCGAAGAGCGCGCGGCAACGATCCGGGGCATCGGGGTGTCGGTCAAATGTCAATGGCGGCTAAAATCGCATACAATCGCCCGCCGAGGCAAGGCCTCGTCCGGTTATAAGGAGAAATTTCGTGACCGATGACAAGCGGTTGGCGGCCCTCATACAATTCACGCGGCGCATACTGGGCACCTCCGGATTCACGATCGCGCCGGCATCATCCGACGCGAGCTTTCGGCGCTACTTCCGCATCACATCAGGCGGGGAGTCCTGGGTCGCCATGGACGCGCCCCCGAACAAAGAGCCGCTTGCGCCGTTTGTCCGTGTCGCCCAGCGTTTCGGCGCCCTCGGCCTGCACGTGCCCAAGGTGCTGGCCTGCGATCTTGACACCGGTCTCGCCTTGCTGACCGATCTCGGACACACCCCCTACCTCGACAAGCTCGACGATGCCACCGCCGACCGCCTGTACGGCGATGCCCTAGGGGCCCTAGTGGTCCTGCAGGGCGGGACCTTCTCCGACCCGGACTTCCTGCCGCCCTACGACGAAGTGCTGCTCAGGCGGGAGATGGAGCTCTTTCCGGAATGGTATCTAAGAGGCTATCTCGGGCATACGATAACGGGCGGCGAGCGCCGCCTGCTCGACCAGGCCTTCGACGACCTCAGCGCGAACGCGCTCCATCAGCCCCAGGTCTGGGTCCATCGCGATTACCACTCGCGCAATCTGCTGGTCAACACGCTCCACAACCCCGGGATCCTGGATTTTCAGGACGCCGTGCGCGGCCCGATCACCTATGATCTCGTGTCCCTACTGAAGGACTGCTACGTGGCATGGCCGAGGGAACGCGTGGTCGACTGGGTCAAGGGCTATTGCCAGCTGGCGCGCGAATCCGGACTCCACCAGTGCGATGACGAGGCCGTCTTCCTCGAATGGTTCGATCGCATGGGCATCCAGCGGCACCTGAAGGTCGCGGGAATATTCGCGAGATTACACCTGCGCGACGGTAAGCCTGCATATCTGGGCGACTTGCCGCTCACCATGCAGTACCTGCGGGAGGCGACCGCACTCTACCCGGATCTTTGCGACCTGCACAACTTCCTGCGCGCGCTCCCGGAGTCCCCATGAAGGCCATGATCCTGGCGGCCGGCCGGGGTGCGCGCATGCGTCCTTTGAGCGACGTTATACCCAAGCCGCTTTTGGCGGTACACGGAACACCGCTTTTGGATCGTCTGATAAGTCAGCTTGCCCGCGCGGGATTCACAGACATCGTCATAAATGTCGCGCATCTTGGCGAGAAGATCCGCGCTCACCTGGGAACCGGCGCACAGCTGTCCGTCACCGTCAGCTACTCAGACGAGGGTCCGGCCGGGCTCGAGACAGGCGGGGGCATCCGCCGCGCCCTGCCATTACTCGGGTGCGACCCCTTTCTCGTAGTCAACGGCGACATCTACACAGACTATGATTTTGCGCGCCTGCCCGCATCGCTTGCCGGACTGGCGCACCTCGTTCTCGTGGATAACCCGGAACATCACCCGGAAGGCGATTTCGGGCTATGCGATGGGCAGGTGGGGGATAACGCGCCGCGACTCACATTCGCCGGAATAGGCGTATATCGGGCCGCGTTATTCGCGGACGCGACCGCAGATCGCTTCCCGCTGGCCCCGCTCCTGCGCCGCATGAGCGCTCGCGGGCTGATATCAGGCGAACACTATCGCGGCCTGTGGACCGACGTCGGCACGCCCGAGCGACTGGCGGCCTTGAATGCGGGACCGCGCTGATGGACACCGCCGAGGACGTCGCATTACCCGCCGAACTCGTGGCCCGGCTGCGCGCGCGCTGGCAACTGCTGATCGACATCGCGGTGTGGGGCGACATAAAAAGCGAGCAGTTGGGGCTTTTGACCAGGCTGCGTAAACGCATCCTGGAGCTCGGTGAACGGCTCAAATCACTCGATGCCGACCGCGCCTGGATCCCCAAAAGGCGTGAGCGCATCAAAAACCTGCTGGGGTCATGTCTGAGCGCGCGCGACACGCTACTGCAAACGGAACGCGCCGCCCAGGGCGTCACGGGCGGCCGCGACCTGGAGGCCCTGTCGCAGGTCCTCGTAGATCTCCATCGGATCATGACGACCGAGCTGCAGGAACACGAGAACGCCTGGGCCGAGACCCTTCAGGTCTTGAACAAGGGAAGCCTGGAGGACGAGGAGGACGAGGAGGACGCGTAAAAAAGGCCGTGTCGAAGACACGGCCTCTTACGGCCCCGCGCGGGCTACTTCTTCTTGGAACGCGCCTTCTTCTTGGTGGACGTGGTCTTGGTTGTCACCGACTTCTTGGCTGCCATCTTGGTGCGCGACGTCGACGTCGCCATCCGGGTTGACGCCTTCTTCGGTGCGGCCTTCTTCGGTGCGGCCTTCTTGACC
>JAJZZU010000009.1 GCA_021797365.1 Pseudomonadota bacterium
CGCGCCCCTTTAATCGCAGCTTCTGACCGGACTGTGAGCCCTCCGGCAGGCGCAGCTCCACGGTCCCGGCGAGCGTCGGGACCTTGAGGCGGGCACCGAGCGCGGCCTCCCAGGGGCTGACCGGCGCTGTCAGATAGAGGTCACGGCCATCCATGCGGTACAGGGGATGCGGCGCGATGGCGATCTCGAGATACAAGTCCCCGGCACCCGCCGGCCCTGGATTGCCCTGACCGGCAAGACGGATCTGTTGGCCCTGCTGGACACCCTTCGGGATGCGCACGTTGAGTGTGCGCGTCTCCGGCGCCAGACGCCCGCGGGCATCCTGCTTTGGGATAGTGAGGCGCAACGGGCGCGTGGCCCCGTGGAACGCCTCCTCGAGGGTGATAGTCAGGTGCGCGACCTCATCCGAACCCCGCACAGCGCCCCGCCGCCCGCCCCCAAAGAGGCTTTCGAAAAAATCGCTGAAATTGTCTCCCTCGAAGACATGGCCGCCGGCCGCCGTCCCATGGGCGGTGCGCTGCCAGCCCGGGGGCGGCGTGAAATCCTGGTCCGGCTGCCATTGGCTGCCGAGGCGATCGTAGGCCGCGCGCTTTTCCGGGTCGCGCAGCACCTCGTAGGCCTCGCCGATCTCCTTGAAGCGCTCCTCGGCCTTGGGCTCCTTGCTCACGTCCGGGTGATAGCGGCGGGCGAGCTTGCGGTAGGCGCGCTTGATGTCCTCGGCGCTGGCCGTCCGTTCTACCCCCATGATCCGGTAATAGTCGCGATAGTGCATGGGGCCTTATCTGCGGGCGCCAACGCGCGTCTTCAAGGTCTCGGCTCGCCATGGGCCTGAGTCGGGGCATTGCCAACATAGGTCGCCGGGGTGAGTGCGCGCAAGGCCGCGCGCACCTCCGGCGGCAGCGCAAGGCCGTCGATGAAGGCGCGCAGGTCCTCGACGGTGAGCGTGCGGCCGCGACTCAGGTCTTTTAAGTCCTCGTAGCCGCCCGCAAGCCCGTAGCGACGCATGACCGTCTGTACGGCCTCGGTCAAGACCTCCACGTGGCAGTCGAGGTCGCCACGCACACGCGGTTCGTCGACTGTGAGCTTGGCGAGCCCACGCGCGCACGCCCGATAGGCGAGCAGCGTGTAACCGAATGCGCTGCCCATGTTGCGCAGCACCGTGGAATCGCTGAGGTCACGCTGGAAGCGGCTGATCGGGAGCTTCGCGGCGAGATGGTCGAGGAGGGCATTGGCGAGCCCCAGATTGCCCTCGGCGTTCTCGAAATCTATGGGGTTGACCTTGTGGGGCATGGTCGATGAACCGACCTCGCCGGCGCGTGTCTTCTGCCGGAAATAACCGAGCGCGATATAGCCCCACAGATCACGCGCCAGATCGATCAGGATGGTGTTGGCGCGCGCCATGGCATGGCAGAGCTCGGCCAGCCCGTCGTGTGGCTCTATCTGTGTCGTATGGGGGTTCTGGGATAGCCCAAGGCCGGCCAGGACGCGGGAGGCCACCTGTGGCCAGTCGACCTCGGGATAGGCCGCATAATGGGCATTGTAGTTGCCCACCGCACCGTTCATCTTGGCGAGCAAGGGGACTGCGCGAAGCCCGGCGCGTGCGCGTGTAAGACGCGTCACGAACACGCGGATCTCCTTGCCGACCGTGGTCGGCGAGGCCGGCTGGCCATGGGTACGGGCGAGCATGGGGATCGTGGCGGTGGCGCGCGCGAGATCATCCAGGCCGGCAATGAGGGTATCGAGCGCCGGGATGAGGACGGTATCGCGCCCGGCCTGCGCCATGAGGGCGTACGCCACGTTGTTCACATCTTCCGAGGTGAGCGCGAAATGGACGAATTCTCCGCCGCCCCTCAGATCCTCATGATCGTTCATGAAGGTCCGCAGGTAGTATTCGATGGCCTTGACGTCATGATTGGTCTGCGCCTCGATGGCCTTGATGGCGGCCCCCGCCGACTCATCGAAATTCGCGAGCAGCGCCGCGAGCCGCTCGCGTGCGGCCAGCGAAAACGGCGCCAGCTCAGGAACCCCCGGCTCGTCGCTTAGGCCCACGAGCCAGGCGATCTCGGCCTTCAGGCGTGCGCGCATGAGGCCGCATTCGCTGAAGATCGGCGCCAATGCGCGCGTGTCGCGGGCGTAGCGGCCATCGAGGGGGGAGAGTGCAGAGAGTTCGCTCACAAATGTCCTTCCGGCGTCTAGCCGCAATCATGTGTTGTCGTTTATCCTGGGTCCGTGACGGACCTTGTCCTTTCGCCCTTGCAGGCGCTCGCCACCGAGGTGCGCGCGTGTCGCGCGTGCCGTGATCTGCCGTGTGGCCCGCGCCCTATCATCCAGGTCGCCGAGGGCGCGCGTATCCTGATCGTGGGCCAGGCGCCGGGTCGGCGCGTGCACGACACCGGCATCCCCTGGAACGACCCGAGCGGGGACCGCTTGCGGGTATGGCTCGGTATCGATCGCGAAACCTTCTATGGCCCCGATTTCGCCATCATCCCCACGGGCCTCTGTTATCCGGGCTCGGGCCCGCGCGGCGACCACCCGCCTCCCCGGCATTGCGCCCCCTTGTGGTTTGCGCGCTTGCGTGCGCTGCTGCCGGATGTTGCGCTCACGCTGCTCATCGGCCGCTATGCGCAAGCCTACCACCTCGCCGGCTGTGATGCCCGCCTCGGGGTCTCCTGGCATGTCCGTCATGGCGCCGATTATGGCGCGCTATGGCCCCTGCCGCACCCCTCCGGGCGCAATAATCAGTGGCTCGCCCGCCATCCGTGGTTTGCCGCCGAGATCCTACCCGTGCTGAGAGATCGGGTGCGCGAGGTCCTTCGGGGCGGACGCAGGGGCGATCACCGCCCCTCCTAGGCACACCCCCCGGGCATCGTAGAACACCGCCGACTGTCCCGGGGTGACGGCGCGTTGCGGTCTGGCAAATGTCAACAGGAGCCCTGCCGAGGCCGATCCGTCGGCATCGACACGCACCTCCTGAAGCGACTGACGATAACGGATCTTGGTGAGCCCGTGCCAAGGGAGGGCGGGCGGCGGGCCCAGCCAATGGCCGGGCGCCGTGCGGCACGAGGATCTATACAGGCTCGGGTGGCCATCACCCTGGGCGATGATGAGGGCGTTGTCGGCCAGTCGCTTGTCGGCGACATACCAGGCGGCCCCCGGCCCCCCCACGCCTAAGCCCTGACGCTGGCCTATGGTATAGAACATGAGCCCCTCGTGAGACCCCTTCGGCTCGCCGTCCACGGTATAGACCGGCCCGGGTACGGCCTTCAGGTAGCGTCTGAGAAACGGTGCGAAGCGTCGCTCGCCGATAAAGCAGATGCCACTGCTGCTGCCGCGCTCGGCATTGGTAAGGCCGAGCGCGCGGGCGCGCTCGCGTACCTCGGCCTTGGTGAAGTCGCCGATGGGAAAGCGCACGAATGGCAGGATGGCGGGGTCTATGGTATGCAGAAAGTAGCTCTGATCCTTGTCCGGGTCGCGCCCCGCGAGCAGCCGCAGCCCGCCATCGCAGCGTGCCACGCGCGCATAGTGGCCGGTGGCCATGAACTCCGCGCCCAGGCCCTGGGCATGGCGCCAGAACACGTCGAACTTGATCTCGCGATTGCATAGGACATCGGGATTGGGGGTGAGCCCGGCCTTGCAGTCGGCGAGAAACCGGGCAAACACCCGGTCACGGTAGGACTGCGCGAAGTTGGCGGCATGCAAGGGGATCTCCAGATGCAGGGCGGCAGCACGCGCGGACTGGTAGTCTTCCGCCGATGGACAAAACCCGTCGCGATCGTCGTCCTCCCAATTCTTCATGAAAAGCCCCGTGACTCGATAACCTTGCTCCAGCAGCAAGGCGGCGGCCACCGCCGAGTCGACCCCGCCCGAGAGCGCCACCACGACATGCCCCTTCATACGCACGGCACGAGCGTGTCGAGCGGATAGCGGCGCCCGGACTCGTAATCGTCCACGGCGCGGCGCACCTGCGGGCCGCGATGGTCGGCGGTGCGTGCCATGAGCTCGGCGCGCGTAAGCCACAGTGCCTGTCGTATCCCGGTATCGAGGGCCCGTTGCGGGTGATGGTGGCCGACGTCGCCGATGAAGGCGAAACGCACATAGGTGATGCCCGCAGGTCCCTCGTAGTGATAGACGCCGAGCAGTGCGCGCGGTATGAGTTCCCACGCGGTCTCCTCCAGGGTCTCGCGCACCACCGCCTGCACCAGGGATTCGCGTGCCTCGAGATGGCCGGCCGGCTGATTCAAGACCAGCCGCCCTGCCACCATCTCCTCGACCAGCAGGTAGCGTTGGTCGCGTTGCACGATCGCGGCGACCGTCACGTGAATATCACGGGACATCCCGATATGCCTCCAGCGCGCGATAGGCCCCGGTGGCGAGACCATCGAGGGTGTAGTCACCGATGGCGTAGCGTACGAGGCGCAGGGTCGGATGGCCGACGGCCGCGGTCATACGCCGCACCTGACGGTTGCGGCCCTCGCGCAACGTGAGCGCGATCCAGCTCGTGGGTACCGAGAGGCGCACACGGATCGGCGGGGTGCGCGGCCACAGCGCCGGTTCGGCCAGCGCCGAGACCCGCGCCGGTCGCGTGCGCACGCCGTCTAGCACGATCCCGGCGGCGAGCGTCGCAAGCGCGCGCTCATCGGGCACGCCCTCGACCTGTGCCCAATAGGTCTTGGGCCAGCCGCGGCCGGGACGCGTGATACGCGTGGCCAGCGCCGCGGAATCGGTAAGCAGCATGAGTCCCTCCGAATCGAGATCGAGACGGCCGGCGGGATAGACGTGCGGTACCGGTATGTAGTCCTTGAGCGTGCGCCGGCCGTGGGGATCGGTGAAGCGCGTGAGCACGCCGTAGGGTTTATTGAAGAGAATGAGGTGCGCCATAATCTGTCCTGCCGACCCAAGGTCCGCTACAATCCCAGCTAATATCCATTATACCGCGCGACGGGTCGCGCCTAAAACGAGGACCGCATGACGACTGACAAGGCAGGGCTCGGGGCCAAGATCACGGTGAGCGAGGATTTGCGTCTCCAGGTCCCGGATCATCCGATCATCCCATTCATCGAGGGCGATGGCATCGGGGTGGATATCACGCCGGTGATGCGCCGGGTGGTGGATGCCGCAGTGGCCAAGGCCTACGGGCCGACGCGTGCCATCGTATGGCACGAGATCTATGCTGGCGAGAAGGCCCATGCGCGCACTGGTCAATACCTGCCCAAGGAGACCTTGGCGGCCATCGCCGAATACGTCGTATCGATCAAAGGCCCGCTCACCACGCCCGTGGGCGGGGGATTGCGATCCCTGAACGTGACATTGCGCCAGGAACTCGATCTCTATGTGTGTCTGCGCCCAGTACGCTACTTTGCCGGCGTCCCAAGCCCGTTGAAGGAGCCAGAGAAGACCGACATGGTGATCTTCCGGGAGAACTCAGAGGATATCTACGCCGGCATCGAGTGGCCGGCGCAGTCACCCGAGGCGCGCCAGCTCATAACGTTTCTGATCGACACCCTCGGCGTGCGTTCGATCCGTTTCCCCGAGACCTCGGGGATCGGCGTGAAGCCGGTATCGCAGCAAGGCACCGAGCGGCTCGCGCGCAAGGCCCTGGAATATGCCATCGCCCACCGCCGCCCGTCGGTTACGTTCGTGCACAAGGGCAATATCATGAAGTACACCGAGGGCGCGTTTCGGCAATGGGGCATGGATCTGGCGCAGCGCGAGTTCGGGGCCGTCTGGCACGACGGCCGGCTTGTGATGCCGCGTCCGGACGGTGGCTCGGTGGTGATCAAAGACGTGATCGCCGACGCCTTTTTGCAACAGATCCTGCTGCGCCCGGAAGACTATAGCGTGATCGCCACCCTGAACCTGAACGGCGATTACATCTCCGATGCCCTGGCCGCCCAGGTCGGGGGCATAGGCATGGCCCCCGGCGCCAACCTCTCGGACGGCGTGGCGATGTTCGAGGCCACGCACGGGACTGCGCCCCGCTATGCCGGTCAGGACAAGGTAAATCCCTCGTCGCTCATCCTCTCGGCGGAGATGATGCTGCGTCATATCGGTTGGGGCGAGGCCGCCGATCTCATCGTGCGCGGTATCGGCGGGGCATTGGCGGCGGGCCGGGTGACCTACGACCTCGCGCGGCTGCGGCCAGGGGCCACCGAGGTCAGTTGTTCGGGTTTCGGGGACGCGATCGTATCGTTCATGGCCTAGGAGCCGGGAGTGTCGTGCGCGATGAGGGTCGGGTGGCAGCGCTAGACGCACAACGAGTACGAGCAGATCTTTCGGGCGGGGTGGGGCGCGTGATCGCGTGGTGCATGGGCCTTTTGTGGCTGGTGCTGGCCGGCTGTGCGCACTATCGTGCGCGGCCGCTTACGCCCGAGGCCGTCAAGGCCGCGCTGGCCGTGCGCCCGGCGACCACCTTATGGGTGCGGCGCGCGCACTTATTACTGCCGTCCCTGCCGCCGCTGATCGTACACAAGGGACAGCCTCTGACCCCGGATCTGGCGGCGGTCGTGGCGGTGGTGGGTGACCCGGCGCTGCGCGCGCTACGCGCCCAGGAGGCGGTGGCGCGCGCCCAGGTACTGAGCGCCGGGCTTTTACCGAATCCGGTCTTTTCCTATGGCACCGGTGTGCCGCTCTCCGGGGCCGGCCTCACCCGGGCGTTTCGCACAGCGCTTGGTCTTCCCATCCAGTCCCTGGTGACGCGCGCGCCACGCGTCAAGGGTGCACGCCTGCACGCGCAGGCTGTGGATCTCGCCATTGCCTGGCAGGAATGGCAGGTGGCGGCGCGTGCCAAGGCGCTCGCCTACGCCCTGATCATGGGCCGCGCCGAGCGGCGCCTGCTCGCGCGCGAGATCCGCGCGTTGCGCCATAGCGTGGCGATCCTCGCCGATGGCGAGGCCGCCGGTTATGTCACTTTGGGCGTGGCGGGCGCCGCGCGTCTGGCCCTGCGCCAGACCGAGGTCGTGTCCCTCAAGGTGCGTCAGCACCTGGCAAGTCTTGCGCTCGCGCTGCGCGCACTGCTCGGGGTGGGGGCGCATGCGCCGCTGCGGCTGGCGCGTTCTGAGGCGCATGCCGCCCCGGGACGCGACTGCCTGCGGAGTGCGCCCTGGCTGCGCGGTCTCGCCCGCCGCAGGCTCGATCTGCTGGCCTTGCGCAAGGGCTACGCCAGCGAGGATGCGGCGCTGCGTGCAGCCATTGCCGGGCAGTTCCCGGCCATCACCATAGGCGTCGATCGCGCCCGCGATACGAGCGACATCAATACCCTCGGGGCCGGTATCACGGTGGCGCTGCCGATCTTCAATCACAATCAGGGGGCCATCGCCCAGGCGCGCGCCACGCGCCGGGCGCTGTTTCGCGCCTATGCGGCGCATCTGTTCGCGGCGCGCGCCGGTATCCACCGGCTGATCATGCGCATGCGTTATCTGCGGCGCGAGATGCGCAGCACGCAATCGGCCGTCCATGCCCTCGATCATCTCGAGAGACTCTATCATGTGGCGCTCGCCAAACACCGGATCGCGGCGCTCACCTATTATCAGCTTCTTGGGCAGCTCGTGAAGCAGCGCCTGGTGTTGTTGCAGGATCGCGCGTTGCGCGCTCAGTTGGCGGTGGCCGTCGAGGCCGCGAGCGGGAGGTTTGAATGGCCAAGGACCTGCGCCGGCCGCTTTTGAGGCGCGTGCTCGGGCTTGTGATCGTGGTGGCGGCCGTGGGTGTCGCGTGGTCATTGACGCAGCGGTCCGCGCGCCCCCGTCGCGCCCTGCAACCGCCGACTGCCACCGTACGCGTTACCCCCATACGCCGCGGTCCGGTCATCACGCGCCTCGTGGCCTACGGGCGCGTCGTGCCCGCCCCGTGGGCCGTGCATGCGCTCGTGGAGCCCTTCGAGGTCTCGGTCACGCGGGTGTTCGTAAATCGCGGTCAGAGCGTCGGCAAGGGCGCGACCCTGCTGGCCGTGACTCCCGGTCCCACCGCGCGGCTTGGGCTGTTACGCGCCGAGAACAGCTTTCGTCTGGCGCGCCTGGCGTTGCGCGAGGAACGCATGCGCCTGCGCTTAAAGCTCGCCACGCGCAGCGGCCTTTTGCGCGCGGAGCGGGCCTTCGACGCCGCGCGGCTGTCGCTGCGCGTGTTTCATGCCGAGGGCTTGCATCAGCACATGACGGTTCCGGCCCCGGTCACGGGAGTCGTGAGCGATATCGCCGTCGAGGAAGGCTCGATCGTGAATCCCGGGCAGGCGCTCATCAACCTGATCGCCGGCGATCGGCTGGAGGTGCGCCTCGGGGTGGAGCCCGAGGATGTGCCGAGCATACGCGTGGGCGAGCGCGTGCGCCTGTCGTCTTTTGAAGGAACTGGATCTCAGCGTATCCATGGTCTGGTGTCTGTGATATCGCGGGTCATGGACCCCGCGACCCACATGATCAACGTATTCGTGACGCTGCCGCGCGCCAACTCCTATCTGTTGGGCGAGTATGTCGAGGGCCGGTTCACGGCGGTCTCGGCGGCAGGGCTTCTGGTACCGCGTTCGGCGGTGTTGCCGTCCGGGCATCACTTCATGCTGTATACGGTGGCCGATGGCCGTGCCGTGCCGCACCGCGTCGCGCTCGGGCCGCACAACGGGCGTGTCGCCCAGGTCGTGGCCCGACACCTTGCCGTGGGCATGCCGGTGGTGGTGCGCGGCAACTATGAACTCACGCCGGGGATGCCGGTGCGCGTGTCCAAATGAACCTGAGTGGCTGGATCCAGCGCCACAGGCGTTCCTTGTTGTTTCTGATGGCACTCCTGGTCCTGGGTGGGGTGTATTCGGGCACGCGGCTGCCGGTGGCATTGTTTCCGCACGTCGCCTTTCCGCGCGTCGAGATCTATGCCAATGCCGGCGACCGCCCCGCCAAGCGCATGCTCATCCAGGTCACCTATCCGGTCGAGGAGGCGGTGCGCGGCATTCCCGGGGTGGTCGGGGTGCGCTCCACCACAAGCCGCGGCAGCGCGGATTTTTTCATCAACTTCCATTGGGGCGAGAACATGACGACCGCCACGCTGGAGGTTCAGGCGGCGCTGGCCGAGATCAATCGCCGCCTGCCTACCGATACCACCTTTCAGGTGCGGCGCATGCGCCCGACGATCTTTCGCATGCTGGCCTATACCTTCACCTCGCGCCGCGTGTCGCAGGTCACGTTGCGGGACATTGCCCGTTACCAGTTGCGCCCGCTGCTATCGGCGATCCCGGGGGTGGCGCGCGTGGGCGTCCTGGGCGGGCGCACCGAGGAGTACCGTGTCACCGTCAATCCCGCGCGGCTTGCCGAATATGGGCTCACCATCGGCGATGTCGCGCGCGCCCTGGCGCATAGTAATGTCCTGCGCACCGTAGGCCACCTCCAGGAGAACTACCGCTTTTATCTCGTGATCTCCAACACCAGGCTCCACAGGTTGCGGGATATCCGCCGCACGGTGCTGCGCTCGGGCGGCAATGGCATCGTACGGCTCGACGAGGTGGCGACGGTGGCGCGCGCCCTGAAGCCCCAATGGACACAGGTGGTGGCCGATGGGCAACCGGCGGTCAGCGTGCAGATCTACCAGCAGCCGGGTGGCAATACGGTGGCCATCACGCGCACCGTGAAAAAGGTGCTGCGGCGCTTCGAGCGGGGTCTTCCGCGTGGTGTGCATGTGCGCAAGTGGTACGATCAGGGGGTACTGATCCAGGCCGCTGCGCACAGCGTACGTGACGCGGTATTGATCGGCGCGCTGCTGGCGGCGCTCGTGTTGCTGTTGTTTTTGCGCAATGTGCGCATCACTTTCATCGCCCTGATTACCGTGCCGAGCGTGCTTGCGGCCACCATGCTGCTGCTGTTCGCGCTCCATATGAGCTTCAACATCATGACTTTGGGAGGCATGGCGGCATCGGTCGGTCTTATCATCGACGACACCATCGTCATGCTCGAACACATCATGCGCAGGCTCCATGAGCGGGGCGCCACGGCCGCGCGCCCGGAGCGTGTCATGACCGCGGTGCGCCAATTCACCCGTCCGCTCGTGGGTTCGTCGGCCTCGACCATCATCATCTTCACGCCGCTTGCCTTCCTGTCCGGCGTCACCGGGGCCTTTTTCCGGGCCCTGTCGCTCACCATGGCGGCGAGTCTCATCATCTCATTTTTTGTCGCCTGGCTGGCGGTGCCGATCCTTGCCGATCATTTCCTGAAGGCAAGCGATCTTGAGGCCGGCGAGGAGGGGCCCTGGACGCGCCGGGCGCACGCCCTCTATGAGCGCCTCATGCGCGCCATGTTCCGGGATCCACGGCGGCTGTTGCTGGCCATCGTCGCGCTCGTAGGGCTTGGGGTCACGGGCTTTGCGCTCACCGGTTCGGGATTCATGCCGTCGATGGACGAGGGCGGTTTTGTGTTGAATTACCGTGCCGCGCCTGGTACCTCGCTCACCGAGACCGCACGCCTGCTCGACAAGGTACAGAAGATCCTGCTCGCCGATCACAACATACGAACCTATTCCCTGCGCACCGGCCTACAGCTCGGCGGCGGCATTACGGGCACCAACGAAGGCGACTTCTTTGTGCTCCTGAAACCCTATCCGCGGCCCTCGGTATGGCGCATCATGGCGCATGTGCGCCGCGCGATCCACGAACGCGTGCCGGGTCTCAGAATCAGCATGGATCAACCCATGCAGGATTTGATCGGCGATCTGACGGGCGCCCCGCAACCGGTGGAGATCAAGGTATTTTCCGGCAACGGCCCGCTTTTACGGCGGCTTGGTCCGGAGATTGCCGCGCGCCTGCGGCGTATTCGCGGCATCGTGAACGTGCGCGATGGCATCGTCTATGCCGGCGATGCCGTGGAGATCCGCGTCAACCGCGCCAAGGCGGCCCTGGAGGGCGTGAACCCACAGAGTGTCACGCGCCAGCTCGCCGCGTATCTGAACGGCACGGTGGCGACCGACGTGCAACGCGGCGTGCGCATGATCGGGGTGCGGGTGTGGGTGCCGCGGCCGATGCGCCGGTCCTTGCACGCCATTCGCGACCTACGGCTGCGCGCCGCCAACGGCCGCCTGTTTCCATTGCGTGCGGTGGCCGTGGTGCGGCGCCTGAACGGCCAGCCGGAGATCGCGCGCGACAACCTAAAGCGCATGATCCCGATCACCGCGCGCATCGCCGGACGCAGCCTCGGTGGGGTGATGCACGATGTGAAGAGGCTCATGGCGCGCCGCAACTTTCTGCCTCCTGGGGTCTATGCCACGCTCGGTGGCGTGTATGTGCAACAACAGATCGCGTTCGCCGGCCTTATGGCGGTGTTCGTGGCGGCCGTGGCGCTCGTGTTTCTGCTGCTGCTCTTTCTGTACGAGCGCTTTCTCGTGACTTTTGCGCTGATGGCCACCACCTTGCTGGCGCTATCGGCGGTATTCGTCGGTCTGTGGGTGACAGGGACGGAACTCAATATCTCGTCGATGATGGGCATGACCATGGTGGTGGGTATCGTCACCGAGGTCGCGATCTTTTACTACTCCGAGTATCAGGACGTGGGTGAGGGGGATGTCGTGGAGCGCCTGATCGCGGCCGGCAAGAACCGGCTGCGGCCGATCGCGATGACCACGCTGGCGGCAATCCTGGCGCTCCTACCGCTCGCCTCGGGCTGGGGTCAGGGCTCGGCCATGCAGCAGCCACTCGCCATTGCCATCATATCCGGTCTCCTGGTGCAGCTGCCGCTCGCGCTGGTGGCCTTGCCGCTGTTCCTGTCGTGGGGTATTCGCTACCGCTCGTCCGAATCGTGACAAAAAACCCGGCCGGGCCGGGTTTCAAGGTGTTATGATCCAACCTGCCAGGTGTCAGACCGCGCGAATATTGGACGCCTGGGGTCCTTTGGGGCCGTGCTGGACCTCGAACTCGACCTCCTGGCCCTCTTTCAGGGTCTTGTAGCCGTCCATCTGAATGGCCGAGAAGTGGGCAAACACGTCGTCACCCCCCGCGCTCGGTGAGATGAAGCCGTATCCCTTGCTTGCATTGAACCACTTCACAATACCTGTTGCCATGCCATGATCCCCCTACTGATAGCGTGTCGCCCGCAATGCTGTGCTTGAAAACGGGTCATATTTTAGGTAATTCTAATAAAGGCCTATGAAGCGAGCCCGTCGTTATTCATGCGCATTTCTTTTGTCAAGTCAAGATGGGCGACGAAAGGGGGTGAATGAGCCCTGGACGCGTGCGTGCGATCGGCAGAAAATCGCGTCATGGCGGCGTAATGGTGAAGGAGGTCTGAGTGCAAGCAGGACGGGCCGGTCATGGCGGATAGGCGCCCTGGGGGTGTGGCGGATCTCGATGTCCAAGAGGCCAAGCCCAAGGTCGCTTTACCGCCCCTTTACAAGGTGATTATCCTGAATGACGATTATACCCCGATGGACTTCGTGGTGCTCGTGCTCGAACGGTTCTTCAACAAGAACCGCGAGGAAGCGACGCGCATCATGCTGCATGTGCATCAACGCGGCGTGGGTGTATGCGGCGTATATACAAGGGAAGTCGCCGAGACTAAAGTAAGACAAGTGACCAATTTCTCTGGCGAGAATCAGCATCCCTTGCAGTGCACGCTAGAGCCGGAGTAGGGGTCGGTACTTACGTGATTTGGAGGTGTTCCTTCCCATGTTATCCCAGGAACTCGAATTTTCCCTGAACATGGCCTTCCAGGAGGCTCGCGAGAAGCGCCATGAGTTCATTACCGTCGAGCATCTCCTGGCCGCGCTCCTCGACAACCCGAGCGCGGCGCGCGTGCTGCGCGCCTGCGGGGGGAATATCGAGGAGTTGCGGCGTAGCCTGTCTGCCTTCCTGCGCGAGAACATCCCGACGCTCGCCCCCGGCAGTCAGGTCGAGACCCAGCCTACCCTGGGCTTTCAGCGCGTCATTCAACGCGCCGTGCTGCACGTCCAGGGGGTGGGCAAAAAGGAGGTCACGGGCGCGAATGTGCTGGTGGCGATTTTCAGCGAGAAAGAGTCGCATGCGGTCTATTTCCTGCAAAAGCAGAATATCACCCGCTTCGATGTCGTGAATTACATCTCGCATGGTATCTCCAAGGTGCCGGGCGAGGGGCACGAGTTGTCGGCGTCCGAGGAGCAGGAAGAGGGGACCACTGCTAACGAGCGCGGGGCGCTGGATGTGTTTGCCGTCAACCTGAATGAACAGGCGCGGCTCGGAAAGATCGACCCCTTGATCGGGCGCGACCAGGAGATGAGCCGTACCGTGCAGATCCTCTGCCGGCGCCGCAAAAACAACCCGTTATATGTGGGCGAGGCCGGGGTCGGCAAGACCGCGATCGCCGAGGGTCTCGCCAAGAAGATCGTGGATGGTGATGTGCCGGAGGTGCTGGCGCATAGCACCATCTATGCGCTTGACATGGGGGCGCTGCTCGCCGGTACCAAATACCGGGGGGATTTCGAGAAGCGTTTGAAGGCGGTCATAACCCATCTGAAGAAGCAGGACAACGCCATCCTTTTTATCGATGAGATCCACACCATCATCGGGGCGGGCGCGGCCTCGGGAGGGGCGATGGACGCCTCCAATCTGCTGAAGCCCGCACTGGCGTCTGGCGAACTCAAATGCATAGGCTCGACCACCTATCAAGAGTATCGCGGCATCTTCGAAAAGGATCGCGCGCTCTCGCGCCGGTTCCAGAAGATCGACGTGCCGGAGCCTTCGGTGGAAGAGGCCGTGCAGATCCTGCGCGGACTGAAAGGGCGCTTCGAGCAGCACCATGGCGTGCGCTATACGCAGCAGGCGCTGCGTACCGCAGTCGAACTGTCGAGCCGCTATATAGGGGATCGGCATCTACCGGACAAGGCCATCGACGTGATTGATGAGGCCGGGGCCAGCGTCCATCTGACGGCACCTAGCCGCCGCAAGAAGACCATCGGCGTGCCCGAGATCGAGGAGATCGTGGCGCGTATCGCACGCATCCCGCAAAAGCATGTCTCGACGTCGGATCGCGAGGCGCTGCGCAATCTCGAGCGCGACCTGAAGCTCGTGGTGTTCGGCCAGGATGCCGCGGTCGAGGCGCTGGCGGCGTCCATCAAGATGGCGCGCTCGGGATTACGTGAGGGCGACAAGCCGATCGGATCGTATTTGTTCTCGGGCCCCACCGGGGTGGGCAAGACCGAGGTCACGCGCCAGCTTGCCTATATCATGGGGTTGCAGCTCGTACGTTTTGACATGTCCGAATACATGGAAAGGCACACGGTGTCGCGTCTCATCGGCGCGCCACCGGGCTACGTTGGCTTCGATCAGGGCGGACTGTTGACCGACGCCATCAACAAGCACCCGCATTGTGTGCTGTTGCTAGATGAGATCGAAAAGGCCCATCCGGGGGTGTTCAACCTATTGCTGCAGGTCATGGACCACGGCACACTCACGGACAATAACGGCCGCAAGGCGGATTTCCGGCACGTGATCATCGTCATGACCACCAATGCCGGCGCCGAGCAGATGGGCCGTTCGGGCATGGGCTTTTTGCCATCGGAGAAGGCCGGGGAGGAGTTTGTTGCGATCAAGCAGACCTTTACCCCGGAATTTCGCAACCGACTTGATGCCATCATAAGCTTTGCGGCCCTGTCGCCGGAGACCATTGCCCATGTCGTCGACAAATTCGTAGTCGAGCTCGAGGGGCAGCTTGAAGACAAGGGCGTAACCATCGACGTCGAACCCTCGGCGCGCGCCTGGCTTGCGCGCCATGGCTACGACGTCGCCATGGGCGCACGGCCGATGGCACGGATCATACAGGAGCGGATCAAAAAACCGCTGGCCAATGAACTTCTATTCGGGCGACTCGCTAATGGCGGCGCTGTGAGTGTGCGGGAGGAAAACGACGGCCTCATCTTCGATTATGCCGAAAAGCCGGTGGGCGTACAGGAGTAGACTCGTCGTCAGGACCAGGGAGCGGGCGCCGCGATCACCCCTGCAGGGCCTGCTGCCGTCGTGCCCGCTCTATGAGCGGGTGCCGACGCGTGATGAGTCCGGTCATCTGTTGAGCGATTTCATGATGCTGATCCCGGGCCTGGGGCAGCGCCCTGGTCCCGAATGCCGTGAAGTCATGGGCCGCGTCGACGGTGTGCTAAAGGGCTTTCCCGAGGTGGTGTTTGCGGACATGAACCTGCGGCTCAACCTTTTGTGGGTAAGCGTGCGCGCGCGCCCCGGCGTCATTCTCGACATCGCATGCTGCTTGAAATTTCACGTGCCGGAGGCGTTGCTCGTCGGTCCCAAGACGTCTTGAGGCCGATGGGTCCCTTAGCGGGCGCGAAAGACGATGCGACCCTTGGTCAGGTCGTAAGGGGTGAGCTGGACGGTCACCTTGTCGCCGGTGAGGATGCGGATATAGTTCTTGCGCATCTTGCCGGAGATATGGGCGGTGACGACGTGACCGTTGTCGAGCTTGACGCGGAATAGGGTGTTGGGGAGGGTGTCGACGATGGTACCCTCCATTTCGATATGCTCTTCCTTAGACACTCTCTCTCGCTCCCGAAGAAGGCGCTTATGATGCCCGAAGCCCGGGATCGCGTAAAGTCATTTTGGGCCGAGGCCCGTTGGGAACGATGCGCTTTACGAATGGCAGCGGCAGCGGGCGGCAAAAGGACGGGCGTCAACGCAGATCGAGCGGCGACCAGCGACCGTTGCGGTAGGCCTCGAGCGGCCGAAACCGGGCCTTGTAGGCCATCTTCTCGCTGTCTTTGACCCAGTACCCGAGATACAGGAACGGCAGGCCGCAGCGATGCGTCTCGGCGATCTGCCAGACAATGGCGTAGGTACCGAGCCCGCGTTGGGCCAGGGATGGATCGTAGAAGGTATAGACCGCCGACAGACCGTCGGGCAACGTGTCGATCACGGCGACACCGGCAAGCACCCCGCCGATGCGAAATTCGTGGAAGGCCGTATTACTATGGCGGCTTACGAGGAAGCGTAAATAGGTCGCTGGGTCGGGATTGGCCATGGCCCCGGCCGGGTGGCGGGCGTCCTGATAACGCAGAAACAGCGCGAAATGCTCGGCGTCGAAGGCCGCCGGCCGTGCGATCACCACGACATCGTCGTTGCGCGCGGCCGCGCGTCGCTGGGCCCGGCTGGGGACGAAGGCCGCGACCGGGATACGCACCGGAATGCAGGCCTGGCACCCCGGACAGTGCGGGCGGTATATGAGGTCCCCGCTGCGGCGAAACCCGCGGCGATTGAAGTCGCCGAGCAGTTCGGGGGTTAGCGGATAGCGCGGATCGATGAACAGGGTGCTGGCTGTCTGATGGGGCAGATAGCTGCAGGCGTGGGTGGTCGACAAAAACAGGTGCGGTGCCCCTTTGATGGCAGTCACGGTGCGTCCTCCACGGCGGTCGTCCAGCGGCCGGCGGCAATCGGCAGCCCCACCGCCCGACGCAGCTCATGAAGAAAGACCCGACGCGGCATGAGTCGCGCCCCGAGCGACGCCATGTGCTCGGACGGCACCTGGCAGTCTATGAGGGTAAACCCGGCGGCGGTGAGGCGCGCGATAAGGCCCACGAACGCGATCTTTGAGGCGTAGCTTGCCATACTGAACATGGATTCCCCGAAAAACGCGCCCCCGAGCGCCACCCCATAGAGCCCACCGACCAACACGCCATCCCGCCAGGCCTCCACGCTGTGGGCGTGGCCGCGATGAAACAGGTTCTCGTAGGCCGTGATCATCTCGGCATTGATCCAGGTGCCGGGCTGCCGGGCCCGCGGCGCGGCGCACGCCCGGATGACCACGGGAAAGGCGCTATCGAAACGGATGGTGTAATCGTGCCGGCGCATGGCCTTGGCGAGGCTACGGTTGATACGCAAGTCTGCCGGGGCCAGCGCCATACGGGGGTCCGGCGACCACCACAATATGGGCGGTTCGTTGTACCATGGAAAGATCCCGGCCGCGTAGGCGCGCAACAGCCGCTCGGGCGACAGGTCGCCGCCCGCCGCAAGCGGCGCATCCGAGGGCGCCTGATCGACTGCCGGAAAGGCCAGGGAATCGGGTGAAAGCCAGGCGATCATCGCGGCCGTACCCGTGGGGCGTGGGGCATCATGACGGTCGGCGAAAAGGCGTGTGCTCGTTTAATTCGTTCAGGGTCATTTCAAGACCGGCATTCTCGCGCGCCAAGAAATCATCGACGGCGCGCTGAAATTGCGGATGGTCCAGCCAATGCAGGGAATACGTGGGGGTCGGCAGAAACCCACGGCTCAACTTATGCGCCCCCTGGGCCCCGGCCTCGAAGCGCCGTATGCTCTGCGTCAGGCAATAATCGATTGCCTGATAGTAGCAGGTCTCGAAATGGAGGCCGGAGATGGGGGCAAGTCCCCCCCAATAGCGGCCATATAAGGTCGTGTCGTCACGAAAAAAGAGCGCGCCGGCCACCGGCGCGGTGCCGACGTAGCCGAGCACCAGCACCACGCCCGGAACCGATGCGCCGATGCGCGAGAAGAAATCCCGCGTGAGATAGGCGATCGCCCCATATTTGGCGATGGTGGCGTGGTAGAGGTCATAAAAGATGTCCCATAGGGCCTCATGCCGCACCGGTCCTTCATGAACGACATAGCGAACGCCGGCCTCTGCCACCTGACGGCGCTCCCGACGGATATTCTTGCGTTTGGGCGCGGACAACGCCGCTAGGTAATCGTCAAAGGATGACCAGCCGTCGTTATGCCAGTGGAACTGGAAGCCTGTGCGTTGCGAGAAACCGACACTCTCCAGCGTCTCGCGGCCGGCGGCATCCATGAACAGCCAATGGACCGATGAGGCCCCGGTGGCGGCCGCCTGCGTGCGCAAGGCATGGGCGGCCGCGTGGATGATGTCGGGGCCGCACCGTTCGGCGCCGCATAGCACGCGCGGACCGGTCACCGGGGTGTAGGGCACGGCGACCACGAGCTTCGGGTAATAATGAAGCCCGGCCCTCTCATAGGCGTGTGCCCACGCCCAGTCAAAGACGTATTCGCCATAGGAATGAGTCTTGCGGTACACCGGGACAAGGGCTGAAAGCCGTGTCCCGCGATAGATCGCCAGGGGTTCCGGATGCCAGCCACAGCCGGCGCCCACCGAACCGCTGTCTTCCAGGGCCTTCAGAAATTCGTGGCGCAAAAACGGCTGGGGTCCCGATAAGGCGTTCCATAGGTCTTGCGGCACCTCCGCCACGCTGCGCAGGAATCGGCAGCTGATGGCTTCGGAGTCTATCATGGCCGCAGCGCGCGCCTCGGCGGACGCCGTCCGTTGCTCGGCGCGCCAACGGCGTCCGGCGGCTGAAGAAGGGCATTGAGCCGCCCGATGTCGCCTACCGTCAGGTGACTCACCGCAGCCTTCAGTTCCAGGCGGCCGAGCAGATAGTCATAGATGGCGCGCGCGAAGTCACGCCGCGTACGGTAGTAGGCCTGTTCGGCGCGCAGCACATCGACGTTATTGCGCACGCCTACGCGCATGCCGAGACGTTCGGAGGCGAGCGCCACGCGCGCGGCCTTCTTGGCCGCCGCCAGGGCCGCAATCTCGTGGTAACCATTGCGCACGTTCAGAAATGCCTGGCGGACATCGAATTGGACGCGGCGCTCGACGCGCAGGGCGGCCACGTGTGCGTGGAAGGCGGCAGCGCTGGCGCGCGCACTCTCTGCCGACAGTTCACCGCCCTGGTAGATGGGCAGCGTGACGTCGAGCCCGATGGTCTTGTCACGCAGCACGGTTCCGAACCCGAACTCGCCGTTGCCGGCGCGGCTGTAACTGTAACCCGCCTGGGCCGTGATGGTCGGGTAGCGTGCGGCGGATGCCGCGCGCGCGCTTTCCGATGCCGCATGCGCCTCGGAACGGGCGGCCTGCAAGACCAGATTGTCCCGCAGTGCCTGGGCCTCGTCTGTGGTGAGCGCGCTTGCGCGCGGATGCGGAAGGGGGTGATGAAGATTGAGTGGCCATAGGTGATGAGCCGGCTGGCCGGTCATACGTTCGATGCGCGCACGCGCCAGGCGCACGGCGTTGCGTGCCGCGAGCACCGCGGCATGCACAGCCTCGTAACGGGCGCGCGCCTCGTTGGCATCGGTGATGGGCGCGCGCCCGAGATGAAAGCTGCGCAGCGCGCTTTGATATTCGGCGCGTAGCGCGCGCTCCTCGGCGCGGCGCAGGCGCAGGTCGTCTTGCGCCAGCAGAAAACCGAAGTACTGGGCGGACACCGTGAGCACGAGGTTGCTTTGGGCGAGCGCATAGCGCTGGCGCGCGGCGCGCATGGTGGCGCCCGCCGCGCGCCAGGCATAGAGCGCGCGGATATTGAGCAAGGTCTCGGTCACGGAGATGCCATAGCCGTTGGCATTGAAGGTGAAGTGGCCGCTTGGGAAGACGAAGCCGCCCGATGCGCCGCCCAGAATCCGACTCGTGAGGTCGTTGTAGCTGGTATTGGCCTGCGCCGAGATGTGCGGCAGGAACGCCGAGCGGGCCTCAGGGCCTATGGTACGCGCCTCCCGGTACGAGGCCCCAGCCTGCCGATAGCCCATGTCATGAAGGCGCGCTGCCCGGAAGATGTCTTTGAGGTTGGCCGCCAGGGCCGGGGCGGCGGTGCACGCGAGCCAAGCCGGGACAAGCAGGGACACACACTTTTTCATCATGTTTCTTGGAGACCTCCCGTGATTCATGGTCCGGCCAAAGGGCTTTAGGATAGCACTTTCCCGCATCAAGACGCGGCCCCCGGCGAGGTCTGGAATCGTGAGACGAAACACACGGCGTTGGCCGTCGCGAGCCTTAAGTCCGGGTCAGGGGGCGGGGCGATGCGCGATGCGTACGCGCATACCGTTTGTCAAGCGCACCGGCGCATGGGTAACGACCTCGGTTCCCGGACGCAGACCCGAACGTATGACCACGCCCTGAGCCACGACGTGGGCTGCGCGGATAGGCCGCGCATAGACATGCCGGCCGCGCACCACGAATACCACGGTCCCGACACGGCGCAGAAAGACCGCACCCGGCGGGACCAGCAACCGCTGCGCGCGGCCGGCCATGACATCGACGCGCAAAGGGCTGCCGACGGTAAATCCGGGGCGTGGTGGCAGTGTGATCCAGGCATAGAGCGCATGATGCGTGCGCTTCGCCGGTGTCAGTCGGGCGATGGTGCCGGTCACCGGAGAGCGCGGTGCCAGCGGGCTATGCAGCAGCACACGTTGGCCGATCCTAAGCGGCGGGTGCAAGACCGCCGGGAACGGCGCGCGCGCGGTGCGAATGGAGGTCCCGGCAAGGCCAAACAGCCGTTGCCCGGGGTGCAGGCGCTGGCCGTCTTGGACCAATACCCGCACCACCCGGGCATTGACCGGGGCGCGGATGACCAGGGGCGGGCGCGGCGCGCCCGCCGGATCCGGCGGGCGCAGCCGCGCGAGAATCTCACCGGCCACCACCGCGGATCCGGATTGGACGCTGATATCCGTCAGGCGCCCACCCGTGGGGGCGGTGATTACCGGACTTGCCCCGGGTTCGACATCCCCGATCGCGGTGCGTACCACGGCCAGGCGCGTCGTGAAGGCGCGCCCGACTGTGACTTGCGGCGCGGCGAGGGATGCGGGGGCCGGATGGCGCGCGCAGGCCGCGAGCAGCGCGCCGAGGGCAATCAGGGCGGCGCGGCTTCGATAAGCGGACACAGGGCATCCTCATGGCGTGTGCGGCCATGGTAGCGGCGGTCCTCGGCGATCGCAAGATGTGTGGCCACTCTGTGGCATAATCACAGTCTCGCTAGTGGTCTGGGAGGGTGTAGTGCGTCTGCATGAATATCAGGCTAAGGCCTTGTTGGCAGCCCATGGCATCGCCACGCCGCCGGGGGTGGTGGTGACGCAAGGAGAAGAGATCGACGCCGCGCTACGGAAACTGGCGGTGGCGCGCTGTGTGGTGAAGGCCCAGATCCACGCCGGGGCGCGCGGCAAGGCCGGTGGAGTGCGCGTACTGGCGGCCGATGAGGTGGCCGCCTATGCGCAGGGACTCCTCGGCACGCGATTGGCCACACCACAGACTGCCGGAGACGGTCTGCCAGTCGATAGCCTGTTGCTCGAGGCCCCAGTGGCGGCGGCGGCCGAGCTCTATCTGGCGTGCGTCGTCGATCGCAACGCCGGCGCGCGTGTACTGCTCGCGGGCCGGGAGGGGGGCATGGGGATCGAGGAGGGCGCCAAACCGGTCGCACAGGTGATCGACACCATGCGCGGTTTCTCGCCCTATCAGGGACGCGCGCTGGGCCGGACCATTGGGCTCTCGGGGCGCGCGGTGGCAGCCTTCGGCGATGTCGTGGCGGCGCTCGTGGCGCTGGCCGGGATGCTCGACGCGATGCTCATCGAAATCAACCCACTGATGCTGCGTGAAGACGGCAGCTTCGTGGCCGGTGACGCCAAGATCGAGATCGATGACAACGCCTTGTTCCGGCAGCCGGCCCTGGAGGCCATGCGCGATGCGCGCCAGGGCGACGCCAGGGACGAGGAGGCGCGCGCGCGAGGACTCCAGTACATCGCCCTCGATGGCGACATCGGCTGCCTCGTCAATGGCGCGGGATTGGCGATGGCGACCATGGATCTGATCGCCCAGGCCGGCGGGCGTCCGGCGAATTTTCTCGACGTGGGTGGTGGTACCACCGCCCACAAGGTTGCCGAGGCCCTGACCTTGATCGCACGCGATCCGCGTGTAAAGGTCGTGCTCGTAAACATCTTCGGAGGTATCGTGCGCTGTGATCTCATAGCCGAAGGGTTGTTGTTGGCGGCCTCCGGCTTCGGTCGGCCGTTACCGATCGTGGTGCGTCTCGTCGGCACCCGCGAGGCCGAGGGGCGACGGGCATTGGCCGACGGCGGATTACTGGGTGATGTCACGCAAAGCCTGGAACAGGCGGCTACGCTGGCCGTGCGGCGGGCGCAAGCGTCATGAGCGTACTCGTGCATAAGGGCACGCGTGTGCTCTGCCAGGGATTCACCGGCAAGCAGGGGACCTTCCATTGCCAACAGGCGCTCGACTACGGGACCGACATCGTAGGCGGCGTGACTCCCGGCAAGGGCGGTACGCACCATCTCGATCGGCCGGTGTTCGATACCGTAGCCGAGGCGGTGGCCGCGGTGCGGCCGGACGCCTCGGTGATTTATGTGCCGGCACCGATGGCCGCCGATGCCATCCTCGAGGCGGCGGCCGCCGGCATCGGGCTCGTGGTGTGCATCACCGAGGGTATCCCGGTGGCCGATATGCTGCGCGTCAAGGCCTTGCTGCCGGGCACCACCCGCCTCATAGGGCCTAACTGTCCTGGGATCATAACCCCCGGCGAATGTAAGATCGGTATCATGCCTGGGGCCATCCACAGTCCGGGCGTCGTCGGCATCGTATCGCGTTCCGGCACACTCACCTATGAGGCGGTGGCGCAGACCACTGCCGAAGGCCTCGGCCAGACCACCTGCATAGGCATCGGCGGTGACCCGGTGCATGGCCTGGGTTTTATCGATGCCCTGCAACTCTTCGAGGCCGACACGGCCACCAAGGCGATCTTGCTCGTAGGCGAGATCGGGGGGGTGGAGGAAGAGCAGGCGGCGGACTATATACACACCCACATCACGAAACCCGTCGTGGCCTATATTGCCGGTACCACCGCGCCGCCCGGTCGGCGCATGGGCCATGCCGGGGCGGTCATAGCCGGTCACCTGGGCACCGCCACCGGCAAAAAGACTGCCCTGGCACAGGCCGGGGTCATGGTCGTCGACTCCCCGGCGCGCATGGGGCGCGCCATGGCCACGCGGCTTACGCGCTGATGGTGACGGTGGCGCTCTGCCAGATGTGCTGCGCCGTCGGCGATATCGCCGGCAATGCCCGGCGCATGGCGGCGTTCGCGCGCACCGCCCGCGACCGTCATGGCGCCGATGTGATCGCC
>JAJZZU010000171.1:0-4417 GCA_021797365.1 Pseudomonadota bacterium
AGCGGCGACCTCGTAAAGGCCGGACATGCCCTCACGCAGATCCGTCGATTGGTGGCAATCAACATGGGGCTCGGCCTTATCACCATATTCGTGGCCCTCGTCGGCGCCAACTGAAACGCGCCCCGACTCCGTTAGACCTAAAGACCCATCCAGGAAGCCCGTCCATGCCGCGTCCGCCATCCGCGCCCCCTCAGGTCGGCTTTGTAAGCCTTGGCTGCCCCAAGGCCCTGGTCGACTCGGAGCAGATACTGACGCGACTGCGTAGCGAGGGCTACCACACCGCCGCCTCCTACGACGATGCCGATCTCGTCATCGTCAATACCTGCGGATTCATTGAGGCCGCCGTCACGGAATCCCTTGACGCCATAGGCGAGGCGATGGCCGACAATGGGCGCGTGATCGTCACGGGGTGTCTGGGCGTCAAGGCCGACCTCATCCGCGCGCGCTATCCCAAGGTCCTGGCCGTCACCGGACCGCATGACGAGCCGGCGGTCATGGCCGCCGTGCATGCCCATCTACCGAAGCCTCACGACCCATTCGTTGACCTCGTACCCCCACAAGGCATCAAACTGACACCGCGCCACTATGCCTACCTGAAGATATCGGAAGGCTGCCACCATAACTGCCGGTTTTGCATCATCCCGTCATTGCGCGGTACCCTCGTCAGTCGCCCATTGGGCGATATCGTGGCCGAGGCCGAACGCTTGGTGGAGGCCGGCGTCAAGGAACTGCTGATCGTCTCGCAAGACACCAGCGCCTATGGTGTCGATCAGAAACATCGCGTGGGGTTTGCCGGCGGTCGGCCGGTCAAGATGTCGTTCCCGGGGCTCGTCCACGAGCTCGCAAGGCTCGGGGTATGGGTGCGGCTCCACTATGTCTACCCCTATAAAAGCGTAGAGGAGATCCTTCCGCTTCTCGATATCGACGGCGTACTGCCCTACCTTGATGTCCCGTTCCAGCATGCGCACCCCCGCGTGCTGACCGCCATGCGCCGGCCGGCGGGGCGCGCGCACCCGAGCGCCTGCGTCAAGGCATGGCGCGCGGCGCGACCCGACCTGGTCTTGCGAAGCACGGTCATCGTCGGCTTCCCCGGCGAGACTGAGGCCGAGTTTGAGACCTTGCTCGCATTCATCGAAGACGCCGGGATCGATCGTCTCGGGGCATTCGCCTATTCCGCGGTAGAAGGGGCAGCGGCCAATGCCCTGCCGAACCCCGTTCCGGAGGACATCAAGCACGCGCGCCTCGAACGGCTCATGGCCCACCAGGCGGCCTTGAGCGCGGAACGCCTGAAGACGCGCATCGGCCAAACCTGTCGCGTGTTGATCGATGAACGGACCGAGGACGGCCTGATCGGCCGCAGCTATGCCGAGGCCCCCGAGATCGACGGCGTAATCCGCGTGACCGCAGGCGACGCCCCGCCTGGGGATTTCGTGGACTGCCGCATCGTCGCGACCGGCACTCACGATCTCACCGCCATCATGGCCCCGACCTTTGACACGCGGACCACTGGCTCGGTTTAAGATCTCCCCTAGCCCTTCATGGGCCGACGCGCCATCATCGGCCATATGACAGGAGACGGCCCCATGGCATCATCCATCGCCGAGGCCTGCCGACCCTGGCCGGCACCCCCGCTGCGACCCGGGCACAGTCAGGAAATGGGCACAGACCGCCCTCGGAGGGGCCCTCCGAAACCCCCGGCAGCACCGGGGCCTGGCCCTCGATCCGTGTGCACAGGCCATGGTCCGTGTGCACAGGTCATGGGCCGCCGAGGCCTTAACACGAAGGGCCTCAGTGGCGCGATGGGTCAGGAGGACGATGTCAGCGCGTCGCGCACCGCCTCGAGCTTGGCGCGCACCTCCCACCCAAGCTCGGTCACGCGCGCGTTGTTGACGATCGCCAACACCGACACCGGGTCCATGAACGACACCTTCGTGGTCCCCTCCTTGGCGGTCTCGCTCACGACCACATTGCAAGGCAGCAATAAACCGATGTCGGGTTCCGCGGAGATCGCCTTGTCCGCGAGCACGGGATTACACGCCCCAAGAATATTGTAACGCGGCATATCGCGGCCGAGCTTGGCCTTCATGGTGGCACTGACATCGATCTCGGTCAGGACCCCGAAGCCCTGCCCCTTGAGCGCCTCGACTACGCGCCCACGTACCGCCTCGAAATCCCCCGCCACCTCGACATCGAACCCGTAGGCCACCTGCCCGTTTTCTATCATGAATATCACCTCCTGTAGTCACATTTCCTGATAAGCCGGCGCTACACGCCACGGCGCGGGCTCGGGCCCTCGCGTCTCGTCAAGGGCGTGACCGCCGGCGACCGCCGGCGAAGGCGGTTGCCATACTGTTCCAATCGCAAATCGAGCTTGTTGGCAAGCAGCTGCGGGGCATGACCCATCAAAAGACTCGCATGAAAATGATAAAGACGGACTTGGCATGGCACCGGTTCGTGCAGACCACGCCCGCCAACCTGAAAATTCACCCACGCCATGAGCGGGATTTCATTGACAAGCGAGCACGCCACCCACAGCCGACGCTCCACGCGGATGATCATGCGCAGCGCTCCGATCTCGACATTCAGGGGCTCGCCGAGGCGCGCCAACGCCAGCGATATGCGGTTGTAGCAGGCCGCGTCGATCGTCTTGGGCAGGATTCGGATCGGAACGCGGGTGCGGGGATCAAAGGTCACGACATCTCCCCATCCGACTCATATGGCCCGAGTATGCCACGAAAAGGTGACGCATTGACAGGGCCGCGGCGCCCCGGCGGGATCACGTCGGCCGCATAAGAAAAAAGCCCCGCGGGCCAAGGACCCGTGGGGCTTTGTCGCGCTATGCCATCTCTTAGTTGACGCGCGGGTTCAGTTCACCTTTGGCATAGCGCTTGGTCATGTCCTCAAGGTCGATGACCCGGATCTTGGATGCCTTCCCGGCCGAACCGAAGGCCTCATAGCGTGCCTTACAGATATCCTTGCCGGCCTGCACCGAGTCCTTCAGGAACTTCCGCGGATCGAAATTCTTGGGGTTTTTCGCGAGGCTGCGACGGATGGCGCCGGTGATCGCAAGCCGCAAGTCGGTGTCGATGTTGACCTTGCGCACGCCGTGCTTGATTCCCTCCTGAATCTCCTCCACCGGCACGCCGTAGGTCTCGCCGATATCCCCGCCGAACTCGTGGATGATCTTCAGCCAATCCTGGGGCACGGACGAGGAGCCGTGCATGACAAGATGCGTGTCGGGGATGCGCTTGTGAATCTCCTTGATGCGCTCGATCGCCAGAATGTCGCCGGTCGGCGGCCGCGAGAACTTGTACGCCCCGTGACTCGTACCGATAGCGATGGCAAGCGCGTCTACCTTGGTCTTCTTCACGAAATCCGCCGCCTGCTCGGGATCCGTAAGCAGCTGGTCATGCGACAGCTTGCCCTCGGCACCCGAACCATCTTCCTCGCCCGCCATGCCGGACTCGAGTGAACCGAGACAGCCAAGCTCTCCTTCCACCGACACGCCGACCGCGTGCGCCATGTCCACCACGCGGCTTGTGACATCGACGTTATACTCATAGGTCGACGGCGTCTTCATGTCTTCCTTAAGGGAACCATCCATCATCACCGAGCTAAAGCCCGAGCGTATCGAGCGCTGGCATACCGCCGGGCTTGCACCGTGGTCCTGATGCATCACGATCGGGATATGCGGGTACTGCTCGATGGCCGCCAGGATGAGGTGGCGCAGAAACGGCTCGCCGGCGTAGCTGCGCGCCCCGGCAGACGCCTGCACGATGACCGGGCTGTCGACCTCGTGCGCGGCCTGCATGATCGACTGTATTTGCTCCATGTTGTTTACATTGAAGGCGGGCACGCCGTAGCCGTGCTCGGCGGCATGATCCAGTAGTTGGCGCAGAGATACCAGGGACATTGTCTTCTCCTTAAGATTCCTAGTGAAACGAATTCAGCTGATGGCCGCGAAGTCGCCGGCACGCACGATCTTCATGGTATTCGTGCCACCGGGCTTGGCCAACGGCTCCCCGATGCTGAGGATGACGAGATCGCCGTCCCGGACAGCGCCCCGTCGCCGCAATTCGTCGATGGCTTCCGTCATGATACGCTCGGGATCTGTGGAGGTCAGGGAAAACCCCACGGGATAAACGCCACGATAGAGAGTCACCTTTCTACGGGTTTCCACATGCGGCGTCAAGGCATAGATCGGTACCGCCGAGCTGATACGCGACATCCAAAGCGGCGTGGATCCCGATTCCGTCAGGGACGCTATGGCGCGCACCGGAAGATGGTTGGCGCTGTACATCACCGCCATCGCAATGGCCTCGTCGACACGCTCGAAATGATTGGACATGCGGTGCATGGAAAATACCGCCTCGTCCTCCTTCTCGGCCTCGCGGCAAACCCGGTCCATGGCCGCGAC
>JAJZZU010000171.1:4517-6104 GCA_021797365.1 Pseudomonadota bacterium
CGCTTGCCCTTGAAGCGCCCGATGCGGATCTTCGGGCCCTGCATGTCGGCGATCACGCCGATCTGCCGCCCATGGGCCTGCGCGCGATCCCGCACGAACTCGGCGCGCTGCCTGTGAACCTCGGCCAGGTCATGGGAGAAATTGAGACGCACGACATCCACGCCGGCCTCGATCAATTTGTCGAGGACCTTGGGATCATCCGTGGCGGGACCAAGGGTTGCCACGATCTTCGTTCGCCGCTGCATGACTTACGACGTAGCGACGGCATCAGCCATCGCTACCCTGCAATACTTGCCCATAATCTCCCTTATTCCACTCCCCTGCCTGCCATCACCGGTGGCGCGCCCGGGCCGCTGCCTCAAGCAGCGCCCCGCTCTTCCAGCATGGCCACCGCCGGAAGCGTCCGACCCTCGAGAAACTCAAGAAAGGCGCCGCCACCGGTCGATATGTAGCTGATCTTGTCTGCCACGCCATATTTGGCGACCGCCGCAAGGGTATCCCCGCCACCGGCGATCGAAAACGCGTCACTCTCCGCTATCGCCTGCGCCAACGCCCGCGTACCGTCGCCGAACTGATCGAACTCAAAGACCCCGACCGGCCCGTTCCAGACGATGGTGCCGGCCTTGCGCAGGATATCGGCGAACAGACCCACGGTCTTGGGTCCGACATCAAAGATCATGTCATCGGGCCCGACCTGCGAGGCATCCTTCAATGTGGCCTTGGCATCGGGCGCGAACTCCTTGCCGCACACAACATCCACCGGGATCGGAATGGACGCGCCACGCCCATTGGTCTCTTGTATCAGCCGCTTGGCCGTATCGACCAGATCCGGCTCCGAGAGCGACTTCCCGATCGGAAGGCCGGCGGCCGCCATGAAGGTATTGGCGATGCCCCCGCCTACAATCAGCTGATCCACGCGCTTGGCGAGGCTTTCCAGGACCACGAGCTTGGTCGAGACCTTGGAACCCCCGACGATCGCGACCATCGGCCGCTTGGGGCTATGCAAGGCCCGCCCGAGGGCATCGAGCTCGGCGGCGAGCAAAGGGCCCGCGCATGCGATGGGCGCGTACTTCGCGACGCCATGGGTCGAGGCCTGGGCGCGATGCGCCGTGCCGAAGGCGTCCATCACGAACACGTCACACAACGCCGCCATCTTGCGCGCCAGTTCGTCGTTGTTTTTCTTTTCGCCCTTGTTGAAGCGGACGTTTTCGCACAACACCACGTCCCCGTCCTTCAATCCCGGCACCCCGTCCAGCCAGTTCGCGACCAGGCGCACCGGCCTACCGAGCAGACTACTGAGATGCTCGGCCACGGGCGCGAGCGAGTATTTGGCGTCCGCCACCCCCTCCTCGGGACGGCCGAGGTGCGACATGAGCATGACCCGACCGCCCTTGCCGCTTGCCTCGGTGATCGTCGGAAGGCTCGCGCGGATACGCGTGTCATCGGCCACCTTGCCGTCTGCGAGCGGGACGTTCAAATCCTCACGGATCAAGACCCGCTTGCCGGCGAGATCGAGATCGGCCATCTTGCGTATCGTCATATCGGTCTCCCGAGGCCTGTTAACGCGCCTTCATCAGGGCTACGGTG
>JAJZZU010000172.1 GCA_021797365.1 Pseudomonadota bacterium
GCGCGGCGAGCGTCTCGTTGCGCGCAAGCCGCGCGATGCCAGGCCACGCCACGAGCCCGAGGAGCAGGGCGAGGCTGGTCTCGTTAAGCGGTACGATGGCCGCGAAAAATATCATCAGAACGAGTGCCGGGATGGCAAGCAGGGTGTCGAGCAGGCGCATGAGTACGCGGTCGAGCCATGCCGGTCCAAGGCCGGCGGTCATGCCGTACAGGAGGCCCGCGAGCAGGCCTATGGCCGAGGCCCACAGCGATATGGCAAGCGTCGCCTGCCCCCCGCGCATGAGACGCGCGAGGACATTGCGCCCCAGGGCATCAGTCCCGAGCGGGAAGCGCGCGTCCGGGGCGGCCAGGATGTGGTGGGCGTGGATGGCGAGCGGGTCGTGCGGGTAGAGCAGGGGCCCGATCCAGGAAAAGAGAACGAGGACGAGGAACAAGACGCCCCCGCCCACGTCGGCGCGTAGCTTGCCGAGGGTCGCAGGCCAATGCCTGCGTCTCGGGAACAGGCCGCCTGGGTGCGCGGCGGGCCGGGCCCGTGCAGTATCGTCAGTCATAACGCACGCGCACGTCGAGCACGGTATTCACGAGGTCGGCGGCGAGGTTGCCAAGGATCGTCAGCACCCCGATCAGAAGGACGATGGCGGTGAGGGTGGGGTAGTCCTGTTCCAGTGCCGAGCGCCACAACAGCCATCCGAGCCCCGGATAATTGAACACGCTCTCGGTCAACACCCCGCCCACGACCAATGACGGGATCATCATGCCGATCACGGTCACGAGCGGGCGCACGGCATTGCGCAGAACATGGCGATAAGCGATGCGCAACGGCCCAAGCCCGCGCGCCTGCGCGGCGCGGACATAGTCCTGCCGGTATTCATCGCGCACCTGATGGCCGAAATAGCGCGACAATCCGGCGGCAAGCGGCAGCGCCAGCGTCACCGCCGGCAGCGCCAGATGGCGCCATAGGCTCGCAAGTCCGGGTGAGCGCGCGGTGTCACCGAGCCCGCCGGGGGGCAGCCAGGCGAGATCGGCCGCGAATACCAGGATCAGGACTGTGCCCACGAAGAACGTGGGTAGCGAGTAGCCGATGATCTGCCAGGCGCCGATGATGCGCCCCAGGTCGCGGCTGCGTGCCCCTTGCGCGAGACCGAGCGCGATAGCGAGCAGGATCGCCGTGGTTGCGGCCACCGCATCCAAAAGCAAGGTATTGTGGAGATAGGAGCCGATCAGATCGACGACCGGCGCGTGCTGCGTGAATGAGTAACCGAGGTTGCCATGCAGCACATGGTTCCACCATGTGAGGTACTGGCGCCAGATGGGGTGATCGAGCCCCATCTGGCGGTTCAGGGCCGCTACCGCCGCCGGCGTGGCATGGACGCCCAGTATGCTGTAGGCGGGCCCCCCGGGGGTGGCGTAGATCATGAAGAACACCAGGGTCACGAGCAGCGCGAGCGACAAAAGCGAGCTGCCGAGTCTTAGGAGGAGCGCCCTTTTCATGGCCGGCCGCCGCCCGTTTGCGGACACTGTCGGGAACACGTCATCGGTTGCGCCTTCCGATCCATAGGTATTGGGGCTCGAAACCGCCAATCGACGAGTAGGCGCGCTTAAGGCCGTGTATGTCGGCGCGTGCTTCTATGACATGGCGTTGACCGGGAAGGACGAGCAGCGGCTGGGTCTTTATGAAGTAGTCCTCGTAGCGATAGATGGCCCTCTTGCCGGATGCGGTGGGGACGGCATCGAGCAAGGCGTCCATGCGACGGCTGCAGTAATGATAGAAGTTGTTGGCCCCGCCACAACCAAAAATGTTGCGCGCGCTCGGATAGACGCTCAACCCCCAGGCGAGGTAGATGGCGTCCCATTTCGTGGCGTCCGGCCCCTGGGTCATGGCCACGATCTCGTTGAAGGGCTTTTCACGCAGGCGCATGTCGATGCCGACCTTGGCGAGCATGTCTTTTATGAGCGTCGGACCGCGGACCTGACCAGGCGGCAGCAGGGCCGTGAACGCGAGTCGATGCCCACCCTTTTCGCGGATGCCATCCGCGCCCCGGTGCCAGCCGGCGGCCCGCAGCAGGCGGCGCGCAAGGCGCGGGTCGTAGGCACCGGTGCGCTCGAGGCGGCGCGCGAGCGGCGAGAGATAGGTAGGTGGTCGCGGCGGGATCGGGCCGTAGTCGCGCACGCCCTGCCCGTAGTACTGCACGCGGATCAGGAGGCGCTGGCGGATGGCATGCATCATGGCCACACGCACACGCGCATCATGCACGAAGGCGATTGCCGGGTTGGCGTAATCGAAGCCCAGGTAATTGAACCCCCATACCGGACCCACCGTACGTTCACGGAAACCCCGGAGGGTGCGGCGCCCGGGGAAGAGCTTGTGGGGAAGATCGGCAATCTGGATCTTACCGGTCTTCAGACCAAAGAAGATCGACTCGGGATTGTGCAGGAAGCGCATGACCAGCCGATGGAGATAGGGCTTATCGGGGCCCGTAAAGCGGTGATTGGGTCCGAAGGTGACATAGCGTCCGGCGACGAAGGATACCAATCGGAAGGGCCCGTCGACGATGCGGAAGAAGCGCGGGTCGGCGAGGTGATCGTAGAGGCCGGTGATCGAGACATGTCGCCAGGCGGCCGCCGGCAGGGGTGTCAGCAGCGCAAGCCCATTCAGAATGAACCAGTGCGGATTGACCGGGCTTTTTAGGGTGATGCGCAGACGGTAAGGACCGAGCACCTGGAACGAGGTCACGTCCGTGGGGATGCCGCCGACTCCGTAGTTGGCGAACTGTGGCCCCAGGCGCTGAATCATATGGTAGGTGTAGGCCACATCCGCGGTCGTCACCGGCGCCCCGTCGGACCACCGCCAATGGCGCCATAGGGTGACGGTGAAAATCCTATGGCCGGGACTGACCGTGATGCGTCGCGCGATACTCAAGGTCTTGTTGATATGGAATCGGCGCGTCACCCATACGAGCGGTTGATAGAGTAGTCCCGCTGCTTGCTGATCGAAGGCCGACGAGATCAGGAGCGGGTTGAAGCCGTTCACCGCCGCCGGCGGCGAGAGCCCCACCCCGGGCACCGTGACCACCGTTCCGCCATGGACCGGATCGAGGATCGGGGCGTGTGTCGCGTGGGCGCTTGCCGCCAACGCGTATAAGCCGCCGCCCAACACCGCCCGTGCTATCCGGTACCGCAAGGCCATGCCTGGCCCCCATCTCGTCATCTTTGCGCATCATGCCAAAGACGTGCGTCCGGCGCGACCATAGGCGACGAAAGGCCCCGGCGCTTAGTCGCCGGTCTCGTGCGCGTAGTCGGGGCAGCGCGCCGCGCCACCGACGATCTTCCTTGGCGTCCGATCCGGTGCGTGTGCCCCGGGACCATCCCACGGCGCGCGCAGATCGTCGCGCGTAAAGCCGTCATGCCGTCCGTTGATGATCATCGGGCGGCGGCTAGTGCAGCGGTCGCCCGGGTTGTGGCGCATATCCTGTCAAAGGCGGGGGGCGAGCCGCCATCGGCGTCCTGATCCCCCAGGAATGCGATACTTCGGGTGTGGTCGTCCTGGTGGCGGGTCACGACAGTCAACAACTCGGTATTATGCCGACATCGGCATAATACCGAGTTGTTGACTATTGTCAGGTTGCGCACCAGATAGGGCTCCGCTTCGTCCTCGGCAATCGGCGGGTGCTTCGCATCGAGCCTATGGTGAGGCAGGGCGCGTTCCGGGGCCGCGCCGACCTCCGCGCCGGTATCGAGGGAGGCAATTGGCCGGGGAGCGGATGTTTTCGGATGATATTATCCAAGGGATTCCGTATCCTATCAGGATACCGTGAACGAACCCGGCCTTTTTGCCCTCCCATTTCCGGACCTTTGGGCCCTGGCCTATGAAGACGAGGATCCCTTGGCGCTCGCCGTGCTCGAGCGGCGTGTGGCCCTCATGCGGGCCCATGACCCCCCATGCCGGATCATGACCGGCGCTACAAGCGGGCGCATAAAGAAGGACTCAACTAAGTAGGCAAGGTCGCGCACGCCTCGGGGCTCGTCGACTAGCGGCGTGCCCGACGGAGATTGGCCGCCGCCTCACGCGCCCTGTCGGCACACAGGTGGTTGCCCTGTTCGCGGGCACGTATCTCGGCCTCACGCATAAGCGCGAGCGCGGTTTTGCGCATCCGTGGATCGCGAAGCCGCCGATGCCACAGGCCGTCTTGCAGCAAGAGGTCTGGCAGCATGAAGTACGCCCCAGTGGTGTCGATAAGCTCACGCGCGCGACGCATGGCCTCCGGGAACCCCGGATCGCCCGCGGCGAGCAGGGCCGCGCATTGGATCGTGGCGCAAAATGCGAGTCCGCTACGCCACATCGTCTCGATGCCCAAAAGCGCGGTGGCCAGGTGGCGGGCGGCATCCTCCGTCCAATCGCCGGCCTCCGCGCGCGTCCACGCCCGATATATCGAGCCCACCGTCGCCCACAACGTGAGCGAGGCCTCGACGCAGACCTCCTCCAGGCGCGCTACGACCCGTTCGGCGCGCCCGAGGTCCCGCTTGAAGAATGCCAGCGCCCCGTGGATCGTGAGCACATAGGCAATGGTGACATGGACGCCGGAATCTTCGGCCTCGCGCTCGAGTTCATCGATCTCCCCGAGGCTTTGTTCCAGGCGCCCCTGGGCGAGGCGGGTGATGGTCCGGTAGGCGCGCAGGCTTACGGCGATGTCCTCGCCGAGGAGCTTGCGACTCAAGGCATGGAACTCGCGCCGGCATTCCCGGATACCATCTTCCAGGGCCGTCGCGGACGCCTCGATTCGTCCTTGCCACAAAAGCGAGACCCCTTGGGCGAAGCGCCCGGCGGCCACGCCAAAGCGCGGTTCCTCGCATTCGTAGGCGGCGTCGGCCAAGGTGTCCGCGGCGCGCTCGGCCTTACGCATGTCGCCAAATCCAAAGGCGTCAAGCCACGCGGCGCGTAACACGAGATAACGTGGCGGGCCGGTCACATCATACCGTTCACAAAGCGCCAGCAGGCGTGCCAGGTTGGCGCGGATGCGCTCGCTCGTAAAGCCCTCCACGCCCCACGCGATGGCCGCGAAGTCGCAGCGGATGGCGAGCTCATGACGCCAGAAGGCCTCGGCATCGATCGATTCCTCGATGGCGTTGAGGGCCGCGGTCAGGTGCAGCAGTGCAGTTTGCGGTGCCAGCAGGGTGGCCGCGCGCCGGGCCGCCAGTCGCCAATAGATGAGGCCCTCACCCAGGTCGCCGCCACGGGTGAAGTGCTCGGCGAGGCGTTCTGGATAGGCCGCGCTCCAGCGCGCATCCTGACTCAGGAGCAGGGCCGCCTTGTGGTGCCAGCTGCGCGCCTGTTCGCGCGTGAGCGTAGCCCGCGCCGCCTCGAAATAGAGCGCGTGCGCAAACCGCGTCTGCCCCTCGTTGTCGCACACCAGGACGCCCGCATCCTTCAACACCCCGCACGACCGCGTGAAGTGGTCTTCCGGGGAGGCCCATAGGCGGGCGAGATGCTCGGACGGGAACGACTGCCCGAGGATGGATGCGGCCTGAGCCAGGCCCGCGGCCGGGCCCAAGGCGTAGATCCGCCCGACCAGGATCTCTTGGAGGGTGTCGGGGATCGGCGTTTGCGCATCGTTCGCGGAGTGCGCCAGATGGGCGATGGTCCTAAGGAACAGCGGCGTGCCGGCAGCCCGCTCGACGATCAATCGCCGCACCCTCACCGGTATCTCGGGGGCGACATCGGAGACGAGCTGTGCGGCCGCCTCCATCGACAGCGGCTTCAAGGAGAGCTCAATGGCGGCGAGCCCGGCTGGCGTCGGCAGCGCGCCGCGTCCACGGGACGCGAGAACGACCAGGCATGGGAGGCGTACTATCTTCGTGATGAAGAGCGCCAGAAGCTCCATCGAGCTGGCGTCGGCCCATTGGACATCGTCGACGATGATGACGCGTGCCACCTCGTTTAGGCCATTGGCGAGAACCTCCAACACACCCTCATACAAGACCTCCTTGAAATCCGCCGTGGCGGTGCGTGTCTCGATCACCGGATCTAAGACCGGTATACCAAGCCACGCCGCCCACACATCCACGAGCCACGCATCGCGTATGCCCCGCTCGC
>JAJZZU010000173.1 GCA_021797365.1 Pseudomonadota bacterium
TTCGAGCCCCCTGGCCTCGGACAGGCTGGCGCGTGCCTGCGCCCATAGGGTTTTGGCGAGATCGAGATCGGTTATGGGCTTTAGGTGGGCCTGATACAGGCGGCGGGCGGCGATATAGACGCGCCGGGCCTCTCGGACATCGTAACGGTAAATCGCAACGTCCTGGTGGGCTTCGGCTAGGTCATAGTAGCGATCGGCCACCGCCAGGGCAATTTGCTGAATGGTATCGTCGACGTTATAGCGTGCCGCGAGGAAGGCGGCCCGCGCCTTCGCCACATAGGCACGGCGGTATCCGAAATGAAACAGCACCTCGTCGAGAGACAAGGTGCTGTTTAGCCCGTTTGCCGGGCCCACGGAGGCCGCGGTTCCACGTACGATGGTGGCGCTGCGTTGCGCCGCGAAGACGCCATTTACGGACGGGAGCCAGACACTCTTGGCCACGCCGAGCGCCGCGGCCTCGGCGCGCCATTCTTGCCAGGCGATGGCTGTGCGCGGATTGTGGCGCAGGGCCCAGGCGGTGAGGGCGGGCAGGGAGCGCAAATCGGCCAACAGGGCGCGCGGGGGTCGCTTGGGTATGCGCATCCGCGGCAGGTGATGGCGCCCCGGGCTGTAGGTCCCGGGCGGCGCTATGCGGGTCATGAGCCCCCACGGGTCATCGAGGATACCGGGGGTGACGGATCGCCCGTGGGCGGCGGCCGAGCCGGCACCGGTCATGACCAGCGAGGCGAGTACGAGCGCGTATCCCACGCGGCGCGGCCCTTGGGGCCTTTGAGCCCGATCCCCCGGGATGCGCATGCGCTCAGGCATCGGTGGCAAGCTGTACCTCGTCCTGCCGATAGCTGTCCCGGGAGACGGCCGTGAGAACGCCCTGATCGAGGCGATAGATATGATCGCACTGGGCGATCGTTTCCCGCCTGTGGGCGATATGGATACGCGTCACTCCAAGGGCGCGCAGGTGGTCGTTGACCGTCTGCTCGCGAAGGGTATCGAGATGGCTCGTGGCCTCATCCAGGATCAAGAGCCGCGGACACCGCAAGAGGGTGCGCGCGAGTAATATGCGTTGTTTTTGCCCGTCGGACAGCACCGATCCCATGTCGCCGACGAGGGTCTCATAGCCCATGGGCATGGCGATGACATCGTCGTGGATGGCGGCCTGCTGGCAGGCCGTGACAATATCGTCGAGAGACGCGTCGGGGTATCCAAAGGCGATGTTGTCGGCGATGGTGCCGGCAAACAGGGGATCGGACTGCAATACGCAGCCGACCATGCGGCGGTAGCGGGCGAGACCCAATTGGCGAATGTCGATGCCACCGAGCAAGATCTCGCCGGCGGTGGGTGTCATCAAGCCGAGCAGCAGCTTGGCCAGGGTGGACTTGCCGCTGCCCGAGAGGCCTACGATCGCCACCGCGCTTCCGGGCTCGACGGTGAGGTCGATGTGACGCAGGATCCAGGGGTCGGACTGCGCGTAGCGAAACGCAAGCCCGCTGACTGTGAGCCGCGGGCCCGGATCGGGTCCGGCATAGGCGCCCTCGATGGCCTCTTCGGGCGGTGTCAAGGCAAGGTCGGCCAAGCGTTCGCCGTAGAGACGCAGCATCCGGAACTCCATGACGATGTTCACGAGTGTGTCGCCGCGGGTGAGGAATTGGCTCGCGAAAAGCGAGTAGGTCACGAGCATGCCCACCGTGAACGCCCCGCGCATGACCATGAGCGCCGCGATCCAGATGACCACCACGTGCCCCACGCCCATCAGAAACTGCTGGCTGGCGTGGGACAGCGCGCTCAATTGCTGGACGCGGACATCCTCGTTCGTGGAGTCGACGACGAGGTGGGCAAATTGCGCGGCTCGCCGGCCCTCGCCGTTGAAGAGCTTTATGGATCGAGTGCCGCGCAGGGATTCCAGTAGATAGGTCTGTTGTCTTGCGAGGGCGTGGATATGGCGCTCGGTGGCGTCCCGTAGCGGCCGATACATCACCCAGCGCGCGGTGAGATAGAGCAGGAATACGGTCAACACGAGAATCGTAAGATTCACGCTATAGACGGCGAGGACGACGACGATGGCCACGGCCATGACACCGTCGAGAAGCGCCGACACCGAATGGGTCGTGATCGTTTTCTGGATATTACGGATGGCGTCATAGCGCGATACGATGTCGCCGATGTGGCGTTTCTCGTAGAACGTCTGCGGCAACCGCATCATATGGGAAAACAGGTTGGTGGCCCATTGCGACCCGACGATGGCATTGACGTGAATGACGACCCACGAGCGCGCCATGGAAAAGAGCGCGGAAAAGATCGTGACGGCGATATAGGCAACGCCCAGCAACGTGAGTAGGTGGTGGTCATTGATGACCAGGACACGGTCAATGAGCCACTGCATGAAAAACGGCCCCAGGAGGCCCAGGATCTCCAAGGTCGAGGACAGCGCCAGGACGCGTGCGATAGCGCCTCCAAGCCCGCGGGTCGGCCCGATCAGGGTGCGCCAGGAGACCGGGGTCTTGTGTGTCGCCGGACGGAAGTCTGGGGCGGGAACGAGTTCCAGGGCGATTCCGGTGAAGGCGTTCGAGATCTCCGATTGCGATACGAAGCGGGCCCCGCGCGCGGGGTCACGGATGACGGCGCCCCGCTTGGTGAGTCGTTCGAGCACCACGTAGTGATTCATCTCCCAATGAAGGATGCAGGGCAACCGCAGGTGATGGAAATCCGAAGGCTCGATGCGTAGGGCGCGGGCATCGAGATGGCAGTCCCTCGCCATCTGCATCAGGCGCCCAAGACCCGTGCCCTTCAGAGAGACCCCAAAGCGCCGGCGCATGGTGGCGATATCACTCTGATAACCGTGGAAGGCCGCGACCATGACCAGACACGCCAGGCCGCATTCCGAGATCTCGGACTGAAGGATGGTCGGCATCGGTCGCCGGAACCCAAGGCGCAGATGACCGGCAAGCTCGGCGGGTCTCATGACCGCGGTCCTGGTGGCGGGGGTATGACTTTAGCCGGTGCCGCGATCGCGACGGTGCGGGTGGCGGGGGGCGGACGATGCGCCGCTTTGTGATCGGTCTGGAGAGGGCCATAGATGGGGTCGATGGCCCACTGGAAGAGGCGTTGGCGGCTTAGGGGGATTTCGGCCGTGACCGGCATCCCCGGGCGTAGAGGGCGCCGCTGTCCGTTGACCGTGATGACGGTGCGCCGCAACGCCACTTGCACGGGATAAAGGGGGCTGGCATTCGGGTGCCAGGCGATGCGCCGTGATTCGCTGCGTGTGAGCGCGCTATAGGACACACTCCTTACGGTACCGTGAAAGGCGCCAAACTCCTGGTATGGAAATGCCGCATAGTGCAGGAGAACTGGTGATCCGGGATGCAGGAAAGAGACCGCCGTGGCGGGCACCAGGAGCCGGGCCATGAGTGCGTCATGGCGGCCGACGATGGTCAGCAGCGTACGGCCTTTGGTCACCGCCTGTCCGACATGGACGGCGAGGTTGGCGATCACACCGCTACGGGGCGCGAGCACCGTGAGAGTATGGTTGGCGAAAGCCTGTGCCATGGCGCGACGGATCGCCTGGAGGTGCGCTTCGGTGCGCGACTCATGGCGTGCGCGGGTAAGCGGCAAGGCCATGAGCTCATGGCGTGTCGCACGCAGTTTGTCGGCGAGCGCCTGGCGCTCACGTGCCACGTGCGCCCATTGGGCGTGGGCATTCAACACCGCGAGGCGCTGTTGCTCGAGGATAGGGTCAGACACCAGGCCGCGGGCCTGGACGCTCAGGAAATCCTTCAGGACGCGCCTGGTATCGACGATGTCCTGGGCGCGGATACGCAGCTCGCGGCTGGTTTGCGCGTACTGCGCGCGCAGGTCCTGAAGGCGGTCCTGCAGGGTCTTGCGCTGTATGATTGCAAGCGACGCGTCGCGCTGAATATCGCGGGTCAGTAGGCGGCGTTCGTCGACCAGTGAATCCCGGATGATCCGGTCGACGGGGCCGAGCGCTGGGCTGAACGGTCTTTGCGAGACGGTCAATAGCGGCCGCCCGGTTGTGACGTCCTGACCCAGGTGGACCATGAGATGCGTGGCGGTCCCGGTGAGCGGTGCGCGAATAGACAACACTCCACCACGAGGCACCAAGGTACCGCGCGCCTTCAAGTGGCTGGTATAGCGCCCGAAAACGAGGAACGCCACAAGGGTCAGGGCAAAAAGGGCCGCCGACCAGGCCAATAGGCGATGACTTGCCGGAGCACGCACCGTGATCGTGCCGATCCAGGACGATTCGACGCGGGTTCGCGCCTGCCGACGATAAAGGGGAGGAGGGGCATTTGCGGGAGTCATGCGTTATGTGCGCACCGACGGCTCCGGGGGTGAGATTGAACCGGCCCGCCATGGGCGCATTTCGAGTCGTGCATTCGTCTATGACGGGTTGCTAAGGATCGCGCGACGCTTGGCCTCGCGTCCGAAGCTCAGGTATCGGCGGTGGATGTGCGGCGCGCGCCGCGTGGCGACGGCCTGTGATCCTCCGCCGAGCCAAGAGTGGAGACGCAAGCCGCCCTCCGCTGGCAGCTTGCGTTGCCGGCCGCACCCTCGCTGGCGTGCGGCCGGCCAGTGCTACACGTCCCTGTTCAGAGTTTTCCGAGCACGCCGCCGACGGCAGTACCGACCAGCGAGAGTGTGGGAGTGACGATACCCGTGGTGCTGACGCCCACGCCTACGATCGGCATGCCGACCGCATCAACGCTGACGCCAACACTCGCGCCCCCCGATACCTGGGCGATCTCTTCCTGGCTGAGTTCTCTGATGGAATGCGTGTTGTCCATGAATAGCTCCTTGCATTGATTGCTGACATTGTCCGTGTCTATATGGATGGATCGATTACTACGCAGACGATGGAATAATCGCCTGTGGGTTTTTTTAACACCGCATCAAAGGGGCTGTCAATGCCGGGCAAGCGTCTAATGGGATGGGTGGCCCGTTGCGCCGGACATGCGGTCTTGGGCATGGTGCGGCCGGCGGCCGTTGCGGATGTTCAAGACATTGCGCAGACCGCGCGCGATGCGCGATATGCCGATCGTTTTGAGCGGCATGTTGTCGAAGGGCTGCCCCTCCCGGTTGGTGTGCGAAGGAGAAACTCCGGATGTGGCCGAGCACCTGATGTGATGGTGTGGATGACGTCGCGATGCATGGTGACAGCGGTGGCGCATCGGGGCGCAAGGGGTTCGGCATACGGAGAAGGGGCGATTTCGCCAAAGGCATGGCAAACGGCAGGCCAAAGGTTTGGCGAGAGCCGCGCGGCGCCGGTTGCGGCTTTGCGGCCGAGGGTTTTTGCGATCCGATCGCTCTCGGCCTGGTGGCGCGCCAGCCGCTCTTCGGGGGTGAGACCCTCGGCTTTGATGTGCGCCTCGGTACTATAGACCTCGCGTAAAGTCTCGAGCACGAAGCGCGCCTAGTCCGGGAAGGCCTCGATCAGTTCGACCGACTTACGCCGGGCGTGCGCGAGACACGAGGACATCACCGTATCGAAGCCCTCGGGGGCGTTGCGCGACAGGCCATCGCACATCTGGATCGGGGCCGGCAGGTCGGCCGCGCGGTGGCGTAACACCACCGCCAGATTCTCGCCGGCGTGGCGGACGCCGGTGAAGAAGAGCGCGATCTGGCCTCCCTCCCCGGTGGCGACTAAGCCGCCAAGGTGGCTTACGCGCCTTTTACAGCTCGCCCGCCTGAAACACAACGCCACGCTCGAGGATCTTGCCACGGGCGCTGCCCGCGGTCTCGAGCGGGTGCTCGTGGGGCGTCTGGCGTCCTGCGACTGGATTCGTCACGGCCAGGCGGTGATCGTGACCGGGGCGACCGGCACCGGCAAGACGTGGTTTGCCTGCGCGCTCGGGCATCAGGCCTGCCGATCGGGGCTCACCGTGCGCTATCTGCGTGTGCCCCGGCTCTTCGACGAATTGCGCATCAGCCACGGGGACGGGAGCTTCCCGCGGCGCCTCGCGCAGCTTGCCAAGACCGATCTGCTCATCTTGGACGATTGGGGTCTGAAACCGCTGACCGCCCCTGATCGCAACGATCTCCTGGAGATCCTGGACGACCGGGCCGGGG
>JAJZZU010000174.1 GCA_021797365.1 Pseudomonadota bacterium
GAGTTTGCGCAGGCCCTGACCCAGGCCGCCGTCCATGAGGGGCCGGAGGGCCGTGCCTTTACCTTCGAGCACATAGCGACCCTGCTCCTGCGCCACAAACGCGCCGCGCTGACCGTGACTGTCATGCGTGCCTTGACCCGGCTCTATCCGAAAGACCCGATCGGCGAATACGCCCTGGCCGAGCTTGCGCGTCACAGCCATGACCGGACGGCGGCGCTGCGCGCCGTGAATGCGGCGCTGGCCTTAAAGCCCCATTGGGAAGGCGCCGCGGTCTTGAAGGCGCGCATCCTGTGGACCATCACGCCCCGCCGGGCCTTGGCGTTCTCCGCGCGGTTTTTGCAACGCAACCCGTCGGCGACACGGCTGCGCCTCGATTATGCCCGGCGCCTCGTCTCACTCCAATATTGGCATCGGGCATTGGCGCAGTTTCAGATGATCGCGGCCGCCGCCCCCAACGACCCGCGGGTCCTGTATGCGGCAGGCCTGATTGCCCTACGCTCCCACGAGTTTAGGCTCGCGAGATCCTATCTCAAGCGCAGCCTCGCCCTGGCCCCGAACGATGCGCACGCCAATCTGTATCTGGGTGAGATCGCCGAGACCGAGAAGCGCTATGCACGCGCGCACTATTACTACGCACGCGTCGGTACACCCTACCGCTTTGCGGCCATGATGCGCGATGGCCTCATGCTGCTTGCGCAGTCGGCCCCGCATCTCGCCTGGCAGCGCCTGGCGCGCATAACCGCGCACACCCCGGCCCAGGCTGTGGCGCTGGCGCTGGCGCGCAATGAGGTCTTGATGGTCTTGGGGCAATATGCCAAGGGGCTTGCGGTCGTGAACGCTGCCATGGATCACGCCCCTCACCCCGACGTCCTGCTCTACGCCCGCGCCCTGGATGAGGAGAAGCTCGGTGCGGTGGTTAAGGCCGAACACGATCTGAAGCGGCTGGTGGCCGCCCACCCGCAGAGCGCGACGGCCCTCAATGCCCTCGGCTATACCTATATCGACAATGGTCAACACGAGCAGCGCGGCCTGGCCCTCGTCCGGCGGGCACTGGCGCTTGCCCCCGGAAACCCCGATATCCTGGATAGCGTCGGCTGGGGTTATTATCGCGAAGGGCATCCGAAGACCGCCGTGGGTTATCTTCAGAAGGCCTTCGATCTGTCGCACGATCCCACCATTGCCGCGCACTTGGGCGCCGCGCTGTGGGACTCCGGACACCACGCGCGCGCCTTGCGTCTGTGGCGTGAGGCGCTCACGAAGGCGCCAGGCAATAGCGCCGTTAAGGCCGAGCTCGCCAAGCATCGGGCGTTCTGATGCGGCGATTCGTCGCGGGTCTCCTTGCTATTCTGTTGGCCGGCTGCGCGGTCACGCCCCCGATTGCGGTCCGCCATCCCCAGCGGGTGTGGCGCGCGCACCGCATGCGCATGATGGCGATCCAGCGTTTTCGCGTGTCCGCCCAGGGCGCGGTACGCGCCGGTCACCACGGCGGGTCGCTGGCGCTGCATTGGGTCGTGGGGCCGGCGGCCTATCAGATGACCGGCTACGGGCCCTTTGGGCGCCTCATTTTTCGTTTGCGTGTCGACGCCGCGGGTGCGCGCCTGCGCACCGGGCGCGGCCATTTTAAGGGCACGAGCGCCTCGCGCCTCTTGTGGCGGTTGACGGGCTGGCGCTTGCCGGTGGCGGGTCTGCGGTTTTGGATACGCGGGATTCCGGCGCCCGGACCCGTGGTCCGTCGCCGCCTCGATCGCGCCGGGCTTTTGGCGTCCCTGCGCCAGAACGGTTGGACGATCCGTTATCGCCGCTACCGCCATACGTCCAGGGGTCAGCTGCCGCGCCTTCTGACACTGACGCATGCCGTCACCGTGGGTCCGGGTCCGGTCGTGGTGACGATCCGGATCAATAGGTGGGATGTGACATGAGCCACGAATGGCCGACGGTTTGGCCGGCACCGGCCAAGATCAACCTGTTCCTGCATGTGGTAGGCCGCCGGCCCGACGGCTATCACGAGCTTCAGACCATCTTTCAGTTCATCGATTGGCAGGACGATCTGTGGTTTACGGTCCATGACGATGGCGTGATCGCCCGCGCTCATGATGTGGCCGGCATTGACGCTGATCGAGATCTCACGGTGCGCGCCGCCCGCCGCCTGCAGGAGGCCTCGGGAAGTCGTCTCGGGGCGCGTATCCATATGACCAAACGCCTCCCGATCGGTGGCGGGCTGGGCGGGGGGAGTTCGGACGCCGCCACCACCCTGCTGGCCCTGAATGCCTTGTGGGGCCTGCATTGGTCCCTGGATCGTCTCGCCGAGCTCGGGCTCTCGCTGGGCGCCGACGTGCCGGTGTTCGTGCGCGGGGCGTCGGCCTGGGCGGAGGGGGTGGGCGAGCGGCTGACCGCCGTCGATCTGCCGGAGCCGTGGTATGTAGTGATTGTGCCTGACGCCGCGGTCTTGACCGGACCGGTCTTTGCCGGGCTTCATTTGACAGGCTTTCGGCGGCCCATCACAATACGCGACTTCCGTGCCGGGCAGGGAGATAATGACCTCGTGGCGGTCGTGCGTGCGCGCTATGAGGCGGTCGACGAGGCGTGGCGCTGGCTGGAGGCCTACGGGCGCGTACGGATGAGCGGGTCGGGCGCGTCGCTCTTCATAGAGGTGCCGGATCCGCATTACGGGCAAGACGTGGTGGCGGCCTGTCCGTCGCGTTGGCGTGCGTGTGTGACGCGCGGGCGCAATACCCACCCCGTGCATGCACTGCTACGCTCGATGACGCATTGGGGTGTCGCCAAGCGGTAAGGCACCGGATTTTGATTCCGGCATTCCCAGGTTCGAATCCTGGCACCCCAGCCATTTTTATCGGTACGGAACAGTTTTCAGAAGATCCGCGAGGAACCCGTGTCAACAGACAATATGGCGGTCTTCACGGGCAACGCGAATCCGGCGTTGGCCGAATCGTTGGTCCGGCATCTGGGTATCCCAATCGGCAAGGCGCATGTCGGGCGTTTCAGCGATGGCGAGATCCAGGTGGAGATCATGGAGAACGTCCGTGGTAAGGACGTCTTCATCCTTCAGCCCACGTGCGCGCCAAGCAACGACAACCTCATGGAGCTCTTGATCCTGATCGATGCGATCAAGAGGTCGTCGGCGCGCCGCATCACAGCGGTGATTCCGTACTATGGTTATGCCCGCCAGGATCGCAGGCCGCGCACGGCGCGCGTGGCGATCGCCGCGAAACTGGTGGCGGACATGGTGAGCGGTGCCGGCGCGGATCGTGTGCTGACCATGGACCTGCACGCCGATCAGATTCAAGGCTTCTTCAGTATCCCGACCGACAATATCTACGCCGGTCCGGTGCTGCTGGGCGATATCTGGCGCCATAGCTATGACAACCTACTCGTCGTGTCGCCCGACGTCGGGGGTGTGGTACGTGCCCGGGCGCTTGCCAAGCACCTCGATGCCGGGCTTGCGATCATCGACAAGCGCAGGCCCAAGCCCAATGAGGCCAAGGTCATGCATATCATAGGCGAGGTGGAGGGGCGGACCTGCGTTCTGATGGACGATCTCGTGGACACCGCCAACACCCTGTGCGAGGCGGCCACCGCCCTGAAGGCCAACGGCGCGGTGCGGGTCGTGGCCTATTGTACCCACGCGGTCTTGTCTGGGCGCGCCGTAAATCGCATCGAGGGGTCGGTGCTCGATGAGCTCGTGGTGACGGATACCATACCGTTGGGTGCGCAGGCCCGTTCCTGCGTGAAGATCCGGCAGCTGAGCGTAGCTGAGCTGCTCGCGGAGACCATAAGGCGTATCGCGGACGAAGACTCCGTGAGCTCGCTCTTTATGGACTAATCAGTCCGGCCGCGGGACGTCGGTGGGCCTTGGTCGCGGGGCCCCCTTATCGAGGAAGTAGTCATGAGTGGAAAATTCGAGTTGAACGCCGAGATGCGCAGCGCAAAGGGTACGGGTGCGAGCCGCCGCCTGCGCCGCGCCGGCAAGGTGCCGGGGATCCTCTACGGAGCCGGCAAGGACCCGGTCATGCTGTCCTTCGAGCACGATCCGCTGTGGCATAAGACCCGCCATGAGGCATTTTATACATCGATCCTGTCGATCAAGGTCAACGGCGAGGTCATCGACCAGGCGATCTTGCGGGATCTGCACATGCACCCCTACAAGCCGCGCGTGGCGCATGTGGATCTGCAGCGGGTGAGCGCCACCGAGCGCCTGCATCTGCCGGTGCCGCTGCATTTCATCAATCAGGAGACCGCCCCCGGGGTGAAGCTCCAGGGCGGCCTCATCGCGCACCTCATGACCGAGGTGGATGTGTCCTGCCTGCCAAGCCAGCTGCCGGAGTTCCTGACGGTCGATGTCGGCAATCTGCGTGTCGGCGAATCCATCCATCTGAGCAACCTTACGGTACCCGAGGGCGTGACCCTGACGGATCTCGCGCACGGCAACGACCTGGCGATCGTCACCATCACCGTGGTGCGTGAGACGGTCGAGGCCGAAGCGGCCCCGGCCGTGGAGGCGGCGGCCCCGGCCGCGGAGGCCCAGGCCCCCAAGGCGGAAGGGAAGTAGTTTGGGGGAGCCCCTGGCAGCCCTGGTGGGGCTCGGAAATCCGGGACCGGAGTATGATGACACCCGGCATAACGCCGGGTTCTGGTTCGTGGATCGGGTGGCGCGGGATGCGGGGGCCTCGTGGCGACATGAGGCCAAGCTGTCGGCGTCCGCCTGCCGGGCGAGGGTGGGCGGGGTGGAATTGTGGCTTGTCAAGCCCTCAACCTTCATGAACGCAAGCGGGACGGCGGTCGGCGCCCTGTGTCGATATTACCGTCTGACGCCGGCGCAGGTGCTAGTCGCGCACGACGAGCTCGATCTCGCGCCCGGGATTGCGCGCCTGAAAAAGGGCGGTGGCGCGGGCGGTCATAATGGATTGACGGATATCATCGCCCGTATCGGTACGGATTTCTGGCGGCTGCGCATCGGCATCGGCCGCCCGCCGCCGCGGCGCGACCTCATCCCTTATGTGCTCGGGCGCCCATCCCAAGCGGAATCCGAGGCCATAGAGACCAGTCTCGCGTGCGGGCTCGACGTCTTGCCCCTGATCGCGCAGGGAGAGACGCAGCGGGCGATGAATATTTTGCATACGACTAACGGGGAGACGGCCCATGGGGCTTAAGTGCGGCATCGTGGGTCTCCCCAATGTCGGCAAATCGACGTTGTTCAATGCGCTGACAGCGGCGGCCATTCCTGCGGAAAACTACCCCTTTTGCACCATAGAGCCGAACGTGGGCGTGGTGGCGATCCCCGATCCCCGGCTCAAGGCCCTAGCCGAGATCGCGAAGCCGGAACGCATCGTACCCGCGGTGATGGAGTTCGTGGACATCGCCGGGCTCGTGGCGGGTGCGGCCCAGGGCGAGGGGCTTGGCAACAAGTTTCTCTCGCATATCCGCGAGACCGACGCCATCATCGAGGTGGTGCGCTGTTTCGAGGACGAGAACGTGATCCACGTCGCCGGCCGTGTCGACCCCCTGGCCGATATCGACGTGATCCATACTGAGCTCGCGCTTGCCGATCTCGAGAGCGTCGACCGTGCGCTTGCGCGCGAAAGCAAGGGCGCGCGTGCCGGCAACAAGGAGGACAGTAAGCGCCGCGAACTGCTCACGCGTATCCGCAGTCATCTGAACGAGGGCGGCATGGTGCGGACGCTGTCTTTGACCGACGACGAACGTCTGATGATCCGCGGCTTCTCGCTCCTGACCGCCAAGCCCGTGCTCTATGTCGGGAACGTGAAGGAAGGCGGTTTTACGGGGAACCCGCTGTGGGAGCGGGTAGCCTCCCGTGCCCGCGACGAAGGGGCCCAGGCCCTGGCCATCTGTGCGGCCTTCGAGGCCGAACTCGTGTCGCTCGCCGATGAGGAGCGTCCGGCATTCCTGGCCGAGATCGGCCTAGACGAACCGGGCCTTGACCGTCTCGTACGGGCCGCCTTTGCGCTCTTGGGCCTCGAGACCTTCTTTACCGCCGGGCCCCAGGAGGTCCGCGCGTGGACCATCCGCCAGGGGAGTCTCGCCCCGCAGGCCGCGG
>JAJZZU010000175.1 GCA_021797365.1 Pseudomonadota bacterium
GACCGGAGAGGAGGCGGTGGGGGAGGACGGGTCGTTTGATGCCAAGCGCAGAATCGTGGGCGCCGCGATTCTCGTGACCGTGGCGGTCGTGGTCCTGCCGATACTGTTACAGCGGCCGCCATCGGCGATCCATGGCCGCGAGATCTTGACCGTGCGTCGCGCCGCGCACGGTGTGCGCGCGGTCATGGCGGACGTTCCGGCGGTGGTGCCCCGGCCCGCGCCGCTCGCGCCTTCGGTGGTGCCGGCACCGGTGGCCAGCGCTCAAATGCCGCGACCGGCGCCGTCGCATCCGACATCGGTTTTGCCGGCACCTTCAACGCGACAGCCGCCGACGCCCGTCGTCCCGCAATGGTATGTGCAGGTCGGCGCCTATGTGAATGCCTCTGATGGTATCCTGTTTGCGCACCGGCTGAAGGGGCAGGGTTTCCCGGCACACGTCAAATTGACGCGGCTTGCGAACAGCCGCGGGGTGATCGTAGTCCTTGGTCCCTATGGCAAGAGGCGGGCGCAGAGCGCGCAGCAGGCCGTCAAAGAGCGCGACGGTATTCAAGGGTTCATGATTCAGGAGGCGGTGACAGTGCGATGAATTGGGTGGACATCATTATCGTTCTGATCGTGGGCCTCTTTGTGCTGGTAGGTGTGTTACGCGGTTTCATCAGCGAGGTGTTGTCGTTTCTCACATGGGTTGTAAGCTTTCTCGTGGCATGGCTGTTCTCCGGGGATTTCACGGGCTGGTTCGCGGGTCACCTGAAGGATGCGAACCTACGGACCGTGGTGGTGTTCTTTCTGTTGTTTTTCGCGACCTTCGTGGTCCTGGCGATCGTATCCCACTTCATTCGCGCCGCCTGGCTCAAGATCAGCTCGCAGGCCGCCGACCGGCTTTTGGGGGGCGCCATTGGTTTTCTGAAGGGGGCGTTGGTCGTGGTCCTCATGGTGTTGCTCGCCGGCCTCACGCCGTTCCCCAATTATCCCAGCTGGCATGACTCGTTGTTCGTGGGGTACTTTCAGCACGTGGCCCTTTACGTGGCCCATTGGTTGCCCGCAGACGTTGCTCGCAACCTCCGCTATGGCTAAACTAGGCAGCTTTTCGGCGTTCCCCAAAGGGTCGCGATCATGTGCGGGATAGTCGGTATACTGGCAAAGGGTCCTGTCAATCAGGCCCTCTATGACGGCCTCATCGTGCTTCAGCACCGGGGTCAGGACGCGGCCGGCATCATTACAAGCGACGGCAAGCGGGTCTACCTGCGCAAGGACAATGGCTTGGTGCGCGACGTCTTCCAGGCCTCCCACATGATGGCGCTGCGAGGGGACATGGGTATCGGGCATGTCCGTTATCCGACCGCCGGCTGTGCGTCGTCGGCCGAGGCCCAGCCCTTCTATGTCAACTCGCCGTTCGGTCTTGCCATAGCGCACAACGGCAATCTCACCAATGCCGCGGAGTTGCGTGACGAGCTGTTCCGTGAGGATCAGCGCCACATCAATACCGAATCGGATTCCGAGGTGTTGCTGAACGTATTCGCCCATGAGATGCAGAAGGTGGGTGGCGTGACCTTGACACCCGAGCACGTCTTCCGGGCCATCGCCGCTGTCCACAGACGGGTGCGCGGTGCCTATGCGGCAATCATCATGATCTCGGGTTTCGGGATCGTCGCGTTCCGCGACCCCTGTGGGATCAGGCCGCTCGTCTACGGTCGACGCGACACGGATGAGGGGCCCGAGCACATGTTCGCCTCGGAAAGCGTGGCACTGGATGTCCTGGGTTACGGTCTCGTGCGCGATGTCCAGGCTGGGGAGGCCCTGTTCGTGGACATGGCCGGTCACCTGTCCATGCGCCAGTGCGCCGACAATCCCCGCCACGCGCCATGCATATTCGAGCACGTGTACATGGCGCGCCCGGATTCGATCATGGACGGGATCAGCGTCTACAAAGCGCGCCTGCGCATGGGCGAGCGGCTGGCGCGCAAGCTCTTGCGCGAGTGGCCGGATCACGACATCGATGTCATCATCCCGATTCCCGATACGAGCCGCGCCGCTGCCTTGGAGATGGCCAAGGAGCTCGATGTGAAATATCGCGAGGGTTTCATCAAGAACCGCTATATCGGGCGGACCTTCATCATGCCAGGCCAAGCGCAGCGGCATCGGTCGGTGCGCCAGAAACTGAATGCCATAGACCTCGAGTTCCGTGGCAAGAACGTCATGCTGGTCGACGACTCCATCGTGCGCGGCACGACTTCGATGCAGATCATTCAGATGGCCCGCGAGGCGGGCGCGAACAAGGTCTACTTCGCCTCTGCGGCGCCTCCCGTTCGCTACCCCAACGTCTATGGCATCGATATGCCCTCGGCCCGGGAACTCATCGCCACCGGCCGGACCACGGAGGAGGTGGCGGTCGCCATAGGCGCAGACCGGGTGATCTATCAGGACTTGGAGGACCTCATCGAGGCGGCGCGCGAAGGCAATCCGCGCATCACGCGCTTTGATACCTCATGTTTCGATGGGGTGTATGTGACGGGCGATGTCGATAAGAGTTATCTGGAGCACGTGGAACATGTGCGGGGGGATGCGGCGAAGTGCGCAAGCCCCATGAATGATCTCGTATCGACGGAACTCCACACGTACTACTAGTGGAAAATCGGCAAGGGGGGGTGGCTAATGGATGACCACTTGAAGGGTCGGATGGAGACTCTCGCGATTCATACCGGTCATCACCGGACCCATGAAGGCGAGCATAGTGAGCCCTTGTTTCTGACGTCGAGCTACGTCTTCGACGACGCCGAACAGGCCGCCGACCGTTTCGCTGGGCGCGCCGAGGGCAATATCTATTCGCGCACCGGCAACCCCACGGTGCGCATCTTCGAGGAGCGACTGGCGGTCCTGGAGGGCGGCGAGCGGGCGTTGGCGACGGCCTCCGGGATGGCGGCAATCCTGTCGGTGTGCATGGCGCTCCTGAAGGCCGGAGACCACGTCGTGGTCTCGCAAAGCGTATTCGGACCGTCTGTTGCGCTGTTCCAGATGTTCGCGCGTTTCGGGGTGAGTACGAGCTTTGTGGCGCTCGACGACGTCCCCGCCTGGGAGCGTGCCTGCACCGACCGTACACGCCTTCTGTTCTTGGAGACGCCTTCCAACCCCTTGTGCGTGTTGGGCGACCTCGTGGCCCTGGCCGCTATCGCCCACCGCCATGGCGCCAAACTGGTGGTCGATAACACATTCTGCACGCCGGCCCTGCAAAGACCGTTGGCGCTGGGCGCGGATCTGGTCGTGCATTCGGCGACCAAGTACATCGATGGCCAGGGGCGTGCCCTGGGCGGGGCGATCGTGGGCGAGGAGCGCGTCGTGACAGGCGAGATCTTCCCGTTCGTGCGTACCGCGGGCCCGGTCATGAGCCCGTTCAATGCCTGGATTTTCCTGAAGGGCCTGGAGACCCTGTCGCTGCGCATGAAGGCACACAGCGAGACGGCGCTCGCGCTGGCAGAGTGGCTTGCGACGCAGCCGCTTGTCGAGCGCGTGTACTATCCCTATCTCGCAAGCCACCCGCAATACGATCTAGCGCGCGCCCAACAGTCGGCGGGCGGGGGCGTGGTGTCGTTCACCTTGAAGGACGCCGACGCCCGTCGGGCATTCGCGTTTGTGGACGGTTGTCGGTTATTGTCGCGCACCGCGAACCTCGGCGATACCAAGACCACAGTCACGCATCCAGCCACCACCACACACGGCCGGCTGACTCCCGAGGCGCGGCGCGCGGGCGGTGTGGAAGACGGTCTGATCCGGCTTTCCATAGGCCTCGAGGACCGTGACGATCTGATGGCCGACCTGGAGACGGGCCTGCGGGCGGCCGCGGCCGTGGAGGGGGTACGGTGAGGGTCCGCCAGGCTCTTACGCGACTGACGCTCGCCGGGTTTGCCCTGGCGCTCGTATCCTGCGGACGTAGCGGACCGCACGCCACGATCCTCACTATGAGGGAGCGGGAACTTGGCGGACCGCCGTTTCCGACGCGGATCATCGTCAATCGCCACTATCTGCGCATCGATCCCGATACCGGGACCGGCAATTACATCCTGTTTGATCGCAAGCGGCACGTCATCTATAGCGTCGATCACAGTGATCGCACCATCCTCGTCATCCGCAGCCATATCATCACCCTCCCAAAGCCCGCCAAGCTGCAGGAAACGGTCCAGAGGGGGCACGTCAAGGGGCGTTTCAAGGGTCACAAGCTGCGGAGTTACCGGCTCTACACGAATGGTCATCAATGCTATTACATAGTGGCCGCCAAGGGCCTCCTGCCGGGCGTGGTATCGGCCCTCAAGGCCTATTCGGATACCCTGGCCGGGGAGCAGGCGCTGACGGCGGCGAACACGCCGGCGGGACTTGAGACCGCCTGCGATCTTGCCGATAACGTGTTCGATCCGGATCGCGAATACGCCTACGGGTTCCCGGTGCGTATACTGGACTACCAGGAGAACGAGAAGGTCCTGATCGGTTACAAGAAGGACGTCCCGGTCAAGCGAAGCCTATTTACCCTGCCTGCGCATTACGTCCGCTACAGCCCGGGAGAAGTCCGCAACGGCGACTAGGGCATGGCCCGCGGGCCCCACGACCAGCACGCTCGACCCCTCGTACCAATCCCCCACCACGATACGCACCCCCGGTCCGGCGGCGGTCGGTACGGGGTACTCCCCGGGCCTATGGGTATGACCATGGATCAGGCGGCGCAGGTCGTGACGGTCGAGCAGCGCGCCCGCCGCCGCGGTATTGACGTCGAGCAACGCGGCATCCTTGGCGGGGGTCGCCCGGCCGCTCTCCTGGCGCAGGGCGCGGGCCATGGCGACGCGTTCGGCGAGCGGCCGGGAGAGCACCTGCTGTTGCCAGCGCAAGTCACGGAATTGCTGGCGCAAGGCCTGGTATTCGCGATCGTCTGTACACAGCGCATCGCCATGACTGATCAAGGTCCGGGTCCCGAACAGGGTGAGCTCGTGCGGATCGTCAAGCAGGCGGCAACCGCTGAGCGCGGCGAATCGCTCTCCGAGCAGGAAGTCGCGGTTGCCATGCAGGATGCTGATCGCAAGGCCCGCGCCCGTGGCTGCGCGCAGGCTCGCCACCACCGGCGCGAACTCGGCCTCGTCGGCGCCGTCGTCACCGACCCAATACTCGAACAGATCGCCGAGGATATACAGATGATCGAGCCGGTCGTGCGCGCGCGCGAGAAAGTCCCGGAACAGCGCGATCGCCTGCGGCCGCTGCGCCGTCAGATGCAGATCGGCAATGAACGCCTGGGGCTTCACGCGTCTAGTCTAGGCGCACGCCGGTGATGATGATGTCGTTCACCGGCACGTCCTGGTGCCCATTACGACTGGTGGTGGCGGTGCCCTTGATGGTGTCGACCACATCCATACCCTCGGTCACCCGCCCGAATACGCAGTACCCCCAGCCGGTTGGGGTGGGGGCGGTGAAGTTCAGGAAGTCGTTGTCGGCGACGTTGATGAAAAACTGGCTCGTGGCTGAGTGCGGATCGCTGGTGCGCGCCATGGCAATCGTGCCGCGCGCATTGCGCAGCCCGTTGTCGGCCTCATTGTCGATGGGCGGGCGGGTCGCCTTCTGGCGCATATTGGGCTCGAAACCACCGCCCTGGATCATGAAGCCATCTATGACCCGATGGAAGATCGTGTTCGTGAAAAATCCCTCGCGCGCGTAGGCCAGGAAGTTGGCGACGGTCTTGGGTGCCTTGTCGGCATCGAGATCGAGCACGATCACGCCGTGGTTGGTTTCGAGGTGCACCATGGGGATATCCTCTGTGAAGTTTGGCGCATTGTCGCCGACTTGGCGGGTCAGGGCAATGACGCGCTATCATGAGAGCATGAATGCGCCTACAACCCGTTTCGCCCCGAGCCCCAGTGGGCTCCTGCATCTCGGCAATGCGCGCACCGCGCTCTTTAGTCTTCTTGCCGCCCTGCCCGACGGGCGATTCCTGCTGCGTATCGAAGACAGCGACCGCGCACGCGCGAGCCCTGTGTTCGAGCGCGCCCTGCGCGTCGATCTCGAGTGGCTGGGGTTCGGCGCCTATATCGACGAGGCCGC
>JAJZZU010000176.1 GCA_021797365.1 Pseudomonadota bacterium
AAGAGCGACAGTCCGGCGGCCCGCTCGGCCTCGCTCAAGGCCTTGGCCTCGTAGGGCTGATGGGTGACGGTGCCCGACAGGATGCGTCCCTTGCAGGTCCCGCATGCGCCGTTGCGACAGCTGTAGGGCAGATGGAAGCCTTCGCGCACGGCCGCCTCGAGCAGCGTCTCTCCGGGGGCGGTGTCGAACTCGTGGCCGCTTGGCTCGATTCGGACTTTCACGGACATTGATCCCTTGGTAACGGAAACCGGGTGGTATTGTCGCCAAAAGCACGCGGCGGCGAAAGAGCGACCCCGCGCAAACGCACCCGGGACGCGAGAAAATACCGCTCGTCGGTGTCAGCGGACATCGCCCGCGCTCCGTTGACAAAAAGCCGCCCTCGGCCTTTAATGCCGCCTATGCAGAGCGGGACCCAGGTGAGATCATGAGCAATCCCGAGGTCCTCGTCGAGACCGACGCGGTCACGCGCTTCTACGGACGCCACGCGGCCGTGTCGGACATGAGCTTTGTGATACGTCGCGGCGAGGTGCTGGGCTTTCTCGGCCCCAACGGCGCGGGCAAAACCACCACCATGCAGATGCTAAGCGGCAACCTCGCGCCGTCGTCGGGCCGCGTCCTGATTGCCGGACATGATATGCATGAGGCCCCGGAAAAGGCCAAGGCACACCTCGGCTACCTGCCGGAATACCCGCCCTTGTACCGGGAGTTCACGGTCGACGAGTATCTCGACTACGCGGCCGCGCTGCGGCGCATTCCGCGCAAGGCGCGGCGCGCGGCGCGCGAGCGCGCCAAGGCGCGCTGCGGGCTCGGCGATGTCGGCGGGCGGCTTAGCGCCAACCTGTCGAAGGGCTTTCAGCAACGTGTGGGGCTCGCGCAGGCGATCATCCACGATCCGGACGTGGTCATACTAGACGAGCCGACCGTGGGTCTCGACCCCATCCAGATCCGCGAGGTCCGCGCCCTCATTCGCGAACTCGGCCGCGAGCACGCCGTGATCCTGTCGACACACATCCTGCCGGAGGTGCAGGCGAGCTGCGACCGCGTTCAGATCATCCACAAGGGCCGACTGGTGCTAAGCGAGAACATCGATACGCTCATGGCGCGCATGGAGTCGCAGGCGCTCATCGCCGCATTTCGCAGGACCCCGAACCTGGATGCCATCGGCAAACTCACGGGGGTACGTTCGGTGACGGTGGACGATGATGGCCGCGTGCGCATCCTCCACGAGCCGGGCGCCGATCCGACCGACGCGATCGTGCGGCTCGCCATAGAGCAAGACTGGGGATTGCGCGAGATCAACCCCGAGCATTCCACGCTCGAATCGATATTTGTGGAATTGACAGGCGAATCGCCGGAGGCGGCATGATACGCACCATCGCCTGGCGCGAGTGGCGCGCGCTGTTTCTGTCGCCGCTTGCCTTCGTCATCCTCGGAGTCACGCAGATCATACTGGCGCGATTGTTCCTGGGACATGTGAACTTGTTTCTCATGATAGAGGGACGTCTCACCACACTGCCGAACGCGCCCGGCCTCACGACGCTTGTCGCGACCCCCTTGCTCGGCAACGCCGGCGTCCTGCTTTTGCTCATCACACCGCTTGCCACCATGCGGCTTATCGCCGAAGAGCGTCACAACCGGACCTTGACTCTTTTGTATTCTTCGCCCGCGTCCCTTACCGAGATCGTGCTCGGCAAATACTTCGGCATCTTGGGCTTCTACGCGGTCATCATCCTCATGAGCCTTGCCATGCCGCTGTCTCTGCTCATAGGCGGGGGGCTCGATTGGGGGGCATTGGCCTGCGGTCTGCTGGGGCTCGTGTTGTTCGCATCGAGTCTCGCCGCCATCGGGCTTTTCATGTCGACCTTGACCCGCCATCCGGCGGTCGCGGCCATGGGCACCTTTGGGGCCGTGTTCTTTCTATGGATCATCGACTACGCCGGACATGGACGCGGCGCAGGCGGCGCGCTCGTGGGCTACCTCTCGATCGTGAACCATTACGAGCCCTTTTTGCGTGGACTCTTCGACACCTCGAATGTCGCCTACTATCTGGTGCTTACCGCGACCTTCCTCGTCTTTAGCGTGCGCCGGCTCGAAACCGACCGCCTGGGGACGCGATGAACTGGGATCGGGCGGTAACCGCCGGCGGGCGCGGACTCTTTGTGGTGCTGTGGCTCGTAGTAGCGGCGCTCGCGCTGTACGCGGCGGCCCGCTTCCACTACGTGGCGGACTGGACGGCCAACGGGCGCAACAGCTTGAGTCGGCCGAGCGTGCATATCGTACGTTCCCTGCATGCCCCGGTGGAGATCACAGCCTTTGCCCGTGGCGCGCGGATACGCCAAGGGCTTGACGCACTCATCGCCAAATACCGGCGAGTGGATTCAGACATCCATCTGAAATTCGTAAACCCCGACAAGCACCCGGCCCTGGTGCGCCACCTCGACATCGGCTTCAACGGGGAACTCGAGATCCGCTACCAGGGGCGGCAGGCCCTGGTGTCCAGCCCCTCGGAGAGTGGTATCACGAATGCCCTCGCGCGGCTTGAACGGACCGGTATCCGTCGACTCACCTTCCTCACGGGAAACGGGGAGCGCAGGGTACAGGACCAATCCGGCCTCGGCCTGTCGTCATGGGCAAGGGAGCTGCGCGCGCGCGGCTTTACCGTCACATCCGCCAACATCAGCAAGGGCGCGCTTTCACCGCAGACCCAAGGCGTCGTGGTCATCGCCGACCCGCGCGTACGCTTTCTGGCAGGCGAGGTCACCACGCTCCAGGACTTCGTCAAGGCCGGTGGCAACCTCCTCATCATGCTCGAACCGGGTCATGCCGAAGGCCTCTCCCCGCTCCTTGTAAAGATGGGCATGCGCGTGCGCAAGGGCTATGCGGTTGATCCGGCCTCGAGCCTGCTCACTGGCGCAAGCCCGGACTTCATCGCCATCCGCCACTATCCGAATCTCGGGCCGGTGCGCGGCATGCATCTCGTGACGGTGTTCCCAACCGCCGCGGCGCTCGCCCTGAAGCCCACCCATGGCCTGAAACCCATCCCTATCCTTGCGACCGGCACCGACGCCTGGACCCAGGAGGCACGACTCGCGGGCCTGGTGTCGCCGCCGCCCGGCATCACACCCTCGGCGCTCACCATCGGCGCGGCCCTCGAGCGCCCCTATAAAAACGGGAAGCAGCGCCTCGTGGTCCTGGGTGACAGCGATTTCGCCGCCAACAGCTACATCGGCGAGGGCGGCAACCTGGCGCTGGCGATGAATCTCGCCAATTGGCTTGCGCACGACGACGCGTTCATCAATCTCCCAAACCGCGCCTCCCCGGACCTCACGCTCACCCTCACAAGCGCCGAGGAGGATGTCATCGCCTTTGGGTTCCTGCTGGTGCTGCCGCTGCTCTTGCTGGGGGCCGGCGTTGCGGTCTGGTGGCGGAGACGGCGGCTATGAGCCTTACGAGGCAGGGCCTTGCCAATGGTGCGCTTGTGGTCGTGGCAGGCGTGCTCGCCTGGGTCCTGTGGTCGCGGCCCGGGCCACGGCCGCAGACGCCGGCCCCGCGACTCGCCCCGGTCAAAAGTACGGCCATCACCGCGATCACGATCACGCGCCCCGGTCGGCCGACGATCCGATTGCACCAGACGGCGGGGCACTGGCAGCTCGTGCAACCCTTCAAGGCCCGCGCCGCGCGCTTTCGCGTGGAGGCCCTCACGGACATCGTCGATGTCAGGCCGCACGACCGCTTCGCGGCGCCGAGCCGACCGCTCGGCGCCTTTGGCCTGGCGCCACCGCAGGCGATCGTGACCTTGAATCACAGGCGCATCCTCATCGGTCGACGCCGGCCGTTTGGGGATCTCCGTTATGTCTTGATCGGGCACACCATCGCCCTGGTACCGGCCGAGATCATCCATCCGCGCCGACTTACAAGCGACAGCTTCTTGAGCACCCGGCTGCTTGGCGACCACATCCATCCGGTGAGCTTCTCGCTACCGGATCTGACGGTGACCCGCCATGACGGTATCTGGCACGCCACCCCAAGCCCCGCCCAGGTCTCCAATGACCGCATAAACGGCTTCGTGGACGCGTGGCGCTACGCGCGCGCGCTGTCTGTCACCCGCTACCATGGCGCCGCCGTAACCGGACGCGTCGTCATCCATTACCATGAACGGGGCACCAGCAAGACGCCGGCCCGCCATACCCTCGTCATCGACATCCTGGCGACCCATCCGGAGCTCGTATTGCTAAGACCGGACCAGGGGCTCGAGTATCACTTTCCGCAGGAGATCGGCGAACGCCTGCTCGCGATCCGCCCCGGTGCCCGAACTTCCTGAGGTCGAGACCACCCGCCGGGGGCTCATCCCGTGGATGCGCGGGGCGCGGATCGCCGATCTCGTGGTGCGCGATCGCCGCCTGCGCTGGCCGATCGCGCCCGATCTCGGCGCGCGCCTGCGCGGTCGCACGATCAAGGACATCGGCCGGCGCGGCAAATACCTGCTGGTGTGGCTCGACCGCGGGGCGCTGATCCTGCATCTGGGTATGTCCGGGAGCCTGCGCGTGGTGGGTGACACACCCGCCGGACCGCACGACCCCTTCGATCTCGTATTGGCCGGCGACCCACGGATGCGTGTCCGTCTGCGCGACCCACGCCGTTTCGGGGCCTTGCTCCATAGCGACGACCCGCTCTCCCACCCGCTCATCGCCACGCTCGGCCCGGAACCCCTCGAGGCAGGCTTCGACGGCCGCTACCTGCACGAGCGGGCCCGCGGACGGACCGTCGCCATCCGCGACCTGCTCCTAAACGGCCATGTCGTCGCCGGTATCGGCAATATCTATGCCAATGAGGCCCTGTTCGAGGCCGGCATCCACCCACGCCGGCCGGCAGGACGCATCAGCGCGGGGCGCTATGACGCGCTCGCCGGCGCCATAATCGCGGTCCTGTCGCAGGCGCTGTCGGCAGGGGGTACGACCTTGAAGGATTTCGCCGCAAGCGACGGGCAACCGGGGTATTTTCAGCAGCAGCTGCGCGTCTATGGGCGCGCCGGAGCGCCCTGCCCGCGTTGCGCGGCGCCGATCGCACGGCTGACGGCAGGCGCGCGCAGCAGCTATTATTGCCCAAGGTGTCAACACTAGCGGCGTCTTGGCCTATACTGTGCAAGCGGCCTCAAGACCGCACACGCAGGGGGCGCGGGACATGAATCAAACAGCGATCGAGCAGCGCTTCGAGGCCTATGGGCTATGGCGCCGCGACCTCGCGCAGGCGTTAGTCGAACTGCGGACATGGCTTGTGGAGCATGGCTTGAGCCAGCCGCACAGCGACCTCCACCTGGAGCGCATGCACAACGTCCTGCGCGACGACAAGCTCTATCTCGCCTTCGTCGCCGAATTTTCACGTGGCAAGTCCGAACTCATCAACGCCCTGTTCTTCGGTGAACAGGGCCGGCGCATCCTGCCCTCGAGCGCCGGGCGCACGACCATGTGCCCGACCGAACTCTTTTACGAGGCCGAGCGTCCGGCCTGCATCCGCCTGTTACCGATCGAGACCCGCCGTAACGGCGCTACGATTGCAGAGTTCAAGGGATTTCCCGACGAGTGGCAGACGATCGCCCTGGATGTCAACAACCCACAGGATACGGCCGAGGCCCTGCGTCACATCGCCGAGGTCAAGCGGGTGCCCGCGGAAGAGGCCCGCGCCCTGGGGCTCACCGTCACCAGCGACATCACCAAAACCGGCGCCACGGTCAATGCCGAAGGGGAGGTCGAGATCCCGCGCTGGCGCTATGCGCTCATCAATTTTCCCCACCCGCTTTTGTCCGAAGGGCTTGTGATCCTGGATACCCCGGGACTGAACGCCCTGGGAGCGGAGCCGGAACTGACCCTGAACACCCTGCCCAACGCGCACGCCATCCTGTTCGTGCTGGCCGCCGATACCGGCGTGACGCAGTCGGAGATCTCGGTGTGGCGCGACCACGTGGCCGGCAGTCACAAGGGGCGTCTCGTGGTCCTGAACAAGGTCGACGGGCTGTGGGACGACCTACGTCACCGCCGCGACGT